>JBKJSI010000663.1:0-3265 GCA_046595915.1 Pirellulaceae bacterium | reverse complement strand
ATGAAGTCGCCATTTTCGAGGCGGACGCCTGTCGCGCGGCCATTTTCGACTTCGATATTTTGAACGCCGGAGCGGAGCTTCAGTTCGCCGCCGAGTTCACGATATTTTTTGATGAGTTGGCGGAGGATGGGGCGCACGCCTGCGAAAGGGCGGGCGAAGCCTTCGACGAAGATGCTACGAAAGAGGATGCAGAAGACGCCGTAATCGATCTCGCGTTCGCGGGCGTTGCCATACCACATGAGCGGGCAGAGGATCATTTCGATCAACAGCGGATCAGTGAGGTACTTGGCGATGAATTCGCGACCGTTGGCGGAGAAGTTTTCGGTGGTGAGATCGTCGTATTCGGTGACGGCGGCCGCCATTTTTCGAAAGCCATCGATTTGGCTGGGGAACTTGGCGGCAATTTCGCTTTCGAGAATGCCCAAGCCATTGCCAAAGCAAAGCTCGGTGCCGGGGAAGGCGATGGCGGAACCATTTTGCGGCGCGAGTTCGAAATCTTCCCACTTCATTCGCAGTTGGCGCAGGAGCCGGGCGAGGGGGCCCTTTTTTTCGCCGCGGGGCGTGTAGTTCGTAATAGCGTGGAGGCCGACGTCGTAATCGCGTTTGCGAAGGCGGTAAAAGGAATTGAGGCCGCCGATCGTATAATGCTTTTCGAGGATGCAGACACGTTTGTCGAAATAGGCCAAACGTATGCCGGCCGCCAAACCGGAGAGGCCCGCGCCGATGATGATCGTGTCGTACATCTGGGGCACGTGCGAAGAGAGAGGAGGCGGGTGGTCGCTACGGAATGGCCGCAAAGTGACCGCGAAATGAGGAAGGCGGCGGAGTTATCTCCGCCGCCTTATGTTAGCTGCGCCGCTTACTTTTCCAAGGCTAATAGAGCCTCGATTAACGAGGTATGCTTACGGTTTGGGCCAAATAGTCGTAGCGCCCCAGGTAGAGACTTAGGCCGGGGCGAGCTTGCGACAATTCGCCGAGGCAAGCATCGCAATCTTCGAAGGGGTTTTCTGAGAGTCGCAGTTCTTTGAGTGAGGCGAGGTTTTCGAGAATGGGGAGCGATTCTCTGCTTAGGCGAATTCCGGTTAGGTCGAGCTGTTGAAGATTTTGAAGAGGGGCGAGGCGACTCAGGGCGGCGTTGCTGATGCTGGTGTAGCCGAGGCGGAGGCGCTTGAGCGTAGTGAGGGACTCAATAGCGAGAAGTGCTTCATTGTCGGCGCGTGCTCCACGGAGCGACAGTGACTCGATTTTGGAACCACGAAGAGAAGTGAGGCCGCCGCCGACGATTCGATTTCCAGAAAGATCGAGCTCAGTGAGTTTTTGCGATGGCTGGAATTGCGCGATGCCGGCGTCGGTGACTCTTGTATTGGAGAGGTCGAGGTTGCTTAGGTTTGAAAACGCGTTTAGGGCGATTACCGAGGCATCATCAAAGTTGGAGCCACTGAGGGAGAGTGACTCGATGGACGAAAGGGTGACAAGTTGACCTAACAACTCCGCGTTGATCGCGGTGTATTCGAGTGATAGCGACTTCAGGTTCTTTTGTTCGGCGATCCAGTTCATCACGGCGGGGCTGAGCTTGGCGCCGTCGAGCTTTAGTCGCGTTAGGCCGCGAATTGACTTTAGATGGATGACGGCTTCGTCTGCGAATTCGGAATGGCCTTGATTCGGGATCAGGTCGAGTGACTCGAGCTTTGTTGCGCTGGCCAGGTGGGCGAAGCCTTCGTTTTGGGTGGTGCCGTCGAGTGTGATGCGGCGAAGGTCGGTAGCGCCTGTGAGAGTGGCGAGGCCTTGGGCGGAGACGCGTGTCGCGTCGAGAGCGATTTCGTGGAGGCGGGAAAGGAAGGAGATTTCGCTGAGACCGGCGTCGGAGATCGGAAGTCCGGAGAGTCGCAAGATGCGGAGGCCAACTACATCTTGAAGCCGATTGCGGACTTCGGGAATGATGCGGCCAGCTTGGAAGTGCGAACGAGTTAGTTTGGCGGAGAGATTGTCGGCTTCGCCTTCGAAGATAACTCCGAGCTTCTTGAGTTCGGCTTCATTTTGCTGGGCGGCAAAGGCGAGTTTGCGATCGTCAAAGCCATCGAGTGCGGGTAGCTCTTCGGCGATGTGGCAGTTGCGGAGGACGACTAGATTGCCGTAGCCGAGTTGACACGTTCCAGTCAAGCGCAGGCGCGGGCTAGCGATATTGGCGGCTTCGCTCATGTCTTGTTCGATGTGGCACAAAACACGTTCAGCGGGCAGATCGCTCGTGAAATGCTCGTCGCCTAATACGACTAGTCGCTGAGCGCCAAGATTGCGAACTTGCAAAACGTAGCCAGAGATTTCGACTTTCTTGCCGAGTAGACGACTGACTTCAGCCGACTCCGACTCTTGAAAAAGTCGGGAGAGAGCGGCGGCTTCCATCGTCGCCGCGATCGGTTCTGGCTCGGATGTCGGCGCTTCGACGACCGGAGGCGGCTCGGGCATCGGCGGCGGATTGGGCTCCGGCTTAGGCGCTTCGGCGATCACAACGGGAGGGGCCGCAGGTATCTCTGCAGGTGGTGCACTGACGTTTTTTGCGACGGGCGGGGCGCCAGGTTCGCATCCTGAGAGGGCCAGGAGAGCTGAAATCGCGGCAGCTTTGCGCCAAGTCTTTGCAGCAATAGGTCGCGCCATCCGTTCCACTCCATTGAAACGAGTCTCTGTAGCCCGGCGAGCTGAGTACCTTGTGCGGGCTATAGCTGGTCATCGGCGACAGGGCAAAGACTTCCATTCCGTAACGGATAAGTTGAGGTTCGCATCGATTGGCCCGATGTTGCGATTCCTACCGCTCGGACGGGCAAAAAAGAGCTCTTTGGGGAATTGCTGAAAATTCTGGCGGAGGATGTCCCGCGAGGGTATTCTCGTTCGTCATTCCCGTGAATACACCGCTATGGCGTGGTGAAAGCTACTTTTTTGGAGGCCGGAACGTGCCCAGTTACATGTTTGTTTATCGCAGTGAGCCGTTTGATTTCAGCAAAATGTCGCCTGATCAAATGCAAAAATCGATGGAAATGTGGTCGGCTTGGATCGGAAAGGGTTTTCAGGAAGGTTGGTTGGTGGATGCCGGCGATGCGCTCTTGCCAGACGGAAAAGTGGTCAATGCCGCCCACGTCGTGACGGATGGTCCTTTCATGGAAGCGAAGGAAGTGGTTGGCGGCTATGGTGTTGTCAAAGCGGCGACCTATGACGAAGCCATTGCCTACGCAAAAACCTGCCCGCACCTTATCGAGGGGGGGCGAGTCGAAAT
>JBKJSI010000276.1:0-3329 GCA_046595915.1 Pirellulaceae bacterium | reverse complement strand
GGTGACCGTGTACCAGGGCCTACGCAGAGTACTGCTCCAACCCTGGCTACAATATCACAGGCCGTTGGCCCTGAATTCGAGTACGAGTACGAAAACGCGCGGCGTGAGAAAAAGTTGGGGGTTAGTTACACAGCTACACATCCGGATTGATCGATGCCGAGGGCTGCTCCGGTTGCGGCGTTGGAAGGATCTGAAAGGACGGGCTGGCGGGGTCGGAACCAGGGATTTTGAAACACGGAGGAACAGAGTACACGGAGACAAATCGAAACCACGGATTCACACTGATTCACACGGATTCACACGGATTCACACGGATTCGGCATGGGAGGGTGTTGAATCAATGCGACCAATAGAATGTCTGCAACGTAGCGCTGGTGTTTACAGGCGGCTTGTCAGTGTGAAGAGTATTGAGGCTGAGTCTTGTTTGCGGTGCGTTTCCAGGCATGAAGCTTTGAGCGAGAAAACGGAACGCTGTTAGAACACCTGAACGAAGCTGTCGACGACGAGCTTTTTGTCTTGCAATTTGAATTGGCGGATATGTCGCGAGTTGGGCCCTTTGATTTTTTTGCTGTACATCTGAATTCTGCACGAAGGCGATTTTCTTAGAAAGGCTTCGACGATCACATCAGGCAGTTCACCGGGAAATTCGAACGATTTCGCTTGGGAGGGAAGCTGGAAGGCAAACAGGTCGTCTCTTGTTAGCATTGGCCAGATGACTCTGACGGAGTGCAGTGACTGACATTTGTGAAGTTCCGCAAGCTGATTGGCGCTGAGGGGCTGATCGGATTCGAAGCCTATCCATTCTAATTTTGGCGCCTTGGATAGGCAGTGCGACAGGTCTTGAGGCAGTTGGCAGTTTTCGAATGTGATGTCTTCCAATGCGCCTGCGTTTGCGAGAGGTTCGAGCGCCGTTTCGGCAATTTGAGAGTTGGTGAATTTGAGTTCGATGATGCGGCTGTTTCGAAGCAGCCTTTGAAAAGGTAGGGGCTGGTCGAGTTTTCCGCGCCATTCGAGCATGGTTAGCTGTGGAAACGTTTCGAGCGCTAACATACCCTTGGTGGAGAGTCGCGAGGGATCGATTCCGAGCGATCGAAGTTGCTTCATTTTTCCGAGTTGAGCCGCCAAGTCATCACTCAGCGGCGTCGCCACCGCGAATTCGGTCAGCGATCTGAGTCGGGGGAGGGATTCGATCGCGGGTGACTCCACTCGATCGACTTTCAGTGACACCTCTTCGAGAAGAGGATGCGTTGCGATCGCATCCAATAGTTGCGGCGTTAGGGTATCCACTTCGAAGGTGATTTTTCGCAGTGCGTAGAGGTCGCGCGAGACTTTCAGAATCTCGATTGCGCGCTTGACGGTGACGGGCGACTGAACATGGATCGGCTTCGATGGTCGGCAGGCGCCTTGATTCACCCATTTGCGTGCACAATAGGCATAGAAATCATCGTTCTTCGAGTAATCTTCGGAGCCCCAAACACCCCAGCATTTCCAATCCTTGAGTCTTGCGGTTGCTACCTCTTGCCTTTGCAGTTGTTTCTTGACCTGATAAATGAAGTTGGTGACGCCGCCGAAGAGGATGGCGATAAGCGTGAAGGCGATCAGGAATAGGCGGAGGGAGAAGCGGGGGCGCATGGGGGTATCTTATTGGATTGCTTGATCGTTACGCCACTGTTTGATTGAGCTTGCTTGGGGGCTGCGCGGGATTGGCTGGTTTGGTGGTGGGGAACTTGAAACGGTGCTTCTTGCGGCTGCGCCGCTCAGGTAGCGGGGTACCGCAACCTGAGCTACCCGGTTTTGGGAGGGATCGGGGTGTGAGGCGGAGCCTCAGGAGCAGTGCGATCCCAGGCAGGGAGCCTGGGAGCGAGAGACACTTGGGCGGCGTTCCACTATGCGTCTGGAGCCGGTTTCCAGGGAGCTTTCCACTTGGGCTCGCGCGTCTCCATCTTCCCAGCGTTCCAGCGATAGATCGCGCCTTCGGGTTGGGAACCATCTGATTCGGGAGTGACGCCCCAGGTTGGGGCCGAGGGGGTAATGATCGATAGCTCGCAGTTGGGCGTGTTTTGGAGGAAGGATTTGATGTCGCTCAATGGAATTTCGCCGCGGATGACCAGATGGGTGAGCGCTGGATGAGCTTCGAACGCTTGTAAGTCTTGAGTCGTGAAGAGCGCGTGATCGAAATAGATTTGCCTGAGCTTGGGACATTGCGCTAACGGCGCTGGTGCGAAATTGGCGGGCTCATTGGACCAGAGCGTAACGATGAGTGATTCCATCTGCTTGAGGCGGGAAAGCTTGGTCAGGAAGTCATCGGGGACTGAGGGGCAATTCTCGATGCGCACGCTTTTTAGGGGTTGAATTTTGGAAAGGGCTTCCGCCGCTTCGTTATTGATCGCGATGAAACTGCTGATTTTGATTTCCGTTAGATCTGGATTCGCTGAAAGCGATCTTAGGAAGGGTGTTGGGTCGGGTAATTCTTGATAATCTGCGACCAGGTCGATCCTCTTAAGGGATTTGATGTGGCCGAGCGCCTGCGCGCCTCGGGGGCCGAGTTGGGTGATGTGGATTGTCAGCTCAGTGAGTTGCGGAAGGTTTGCTGCGGCGACAATCACTTCATCGCTGCAGGCTTCGCGGAAGATGAGAGTTTCCAGGGTCTTCAGCTGTTCTAGTTTGAGAGCAGCGGCGGGATCGATGGTCTCGCATTCGATCTGCAGGTGTCGCAATTGTGCGTGGGCGGTGAGTTGTTGTACGGCATGAGAAGTGAGTCGCTTCATTGCAACGGTCAGTTCCGTTATCCCGGAGACGTCTCGCAGAATTTCGAGCCTTTTCTCCGCTTCGTCGGGCGGTAGGCGGATATAGAATGGCATGCCGATCATGCAGTCGCCTGCGGTGGGATAGGAATCGTTGTCGACCCAGCGATTGATCAATGATTCGAAAGTAGTTAGGGGCTTTACTTTGTTGCTGGCGGGAAAAATGACAGTTTTGAGCTCGTCTAATTTGGCGATCGCTGCTCGGTGGCGGCGGGCTTGGTCTTTGATTCGATAGAGGAAGTGCCCGCCACCGCCGAGGAGGATGGCGAGGAGGGTGAAGGCGATTAGGAGTAGGCGGAGGGAGAAGCGGGGGCGCATGGTTTTCCTAATTCGCCCTCCATTCAATAAATGGGTGTTCGTTTTTTGCTAGTTTTCCATTGACCAGTTTGATTTCCCAACCTCCGATTTCCCAGCCTCGGTTATCCAACTTTCCCGCGACGGTAATTTTGCACTGGGGAGCATTCTGGAGGAACGCAAGAATTGCCTCTTCGGTAACTTCATTCGAGCACCTAAAATATTTCAGCG
>JBKJSI010000138.1:0-13478 GCA_046595915.1 Pirellulaceae bacterium | reverse complement strand
AGCCGCCGCCCGGAACGCAAGTGATCTGGACCGGACTACGCCGCGTCCTCGACTTCTCCCTCGCCTGGGCAGCATTCGGCAAGAACAAGGATGAACTTGTGTATAAATGACAGCCATCTTAGGGCATGTTGTGGCCATGTTGCCCCAGGGCGAAGGCATCTTGGCCATCTTGGCCATCTTGGCCACCTTGCAAAAACAACCCCTTTTCCAAAACCGATCCGCCACCTCCGCCACCTCCGCCACGTCGCACGAGAGCCCGCCACCACCGCCACCCGCCACCAACTTTCAATCCGAGGTGGTTTCCCTCGCAGGGAAACCAAAGGAAACCAACCCCGAGAGAGGGAAAGCAGGGAAACCAGGGAAACCACTCCTGTTCCCTCACTGTGCCTTTGCGTCTTTGCGCGAGAAAACCACCTCCCCCAAAACCAACCCCGCGAGCGCGAAAGCAACAAAACCAACATCCAACTTCGCACTCCGGCATGCGTACCAGCTTGTGAGTCTCCAACCCCCAATTCATACTTGAGTAATGGCGACTTTCGGCCCCTACTTTGTCGAAAAATTCAATGCAACTCTGGCCCGCAATTGATCTTCGTGGTGGCAAATGTGTTCGACTTGCTCAAGGGGACTACGCCCGTGAGACGGTGTATGGAGACGATCCCGCAGAAATGGCCGCGAAATGGGTGAGTGAGGGGGCGAGCCAACTGCATTTGGTCGATCTGGATGGGGCTCGCGACGGCGTCGGCGCCAATCAAGAGGCGGTGCGGCGGATTCGCGAGCGCGTCGATGTCCCGCTGCAACTCGGGGGCGGTATTCGCGATGAGGCGGTGATCGAAGGGTGGCTGAAGGTGGGCATTTCGAGCCTGGTCGTCGGCACCCGGGCGGCGAAGGAGCCGGAGTGGTTCCGCAAGGTTTGCCGAGCTTACCCGAACAGCCTGACTTTGGGCCTCGACGCCCGTAACGGCAAACTCGCCACCCATGGTTGGGTCGAAACGACGGGTGAGTCTGCCATTGAATTCGCAAATCTATTTGACAACGAGCCCCTCCGTGGGATTGTCTATACAGACATCGCGAAGGATGGAATGCTCGCCGGGCCCAATTTTGAGGCGATGAGCGAGATGCAACTCGCGGTCAAAGTTCCTGTGATCGCCTCGGGCGGCGTCACCACGATTGAAGACATTATGAAACTTGCACGACTCAAAATGGCCGGCGCGATTGTCGGCCGCAGTTTGTATGAAGGGAGAATCTCGCTCGCCGCGGCGCTCAATGCGCTGCGTGCGGGCCCCACTGGTAGCATAGTTAAATAGCGCTCGCGAGCGGCGGAAACGCCCGACGTCGCTCGCGGAGAATGGGAGGTCAACCGACAAGCAGCCCGCATACGGTCCCAAAGAATCGGACGAGGAATTCGCCCGCTTGTTCGCCCCAGGGATGGGAGGCACGCGTTTTCGGTTACCACCTCTCTCCTTCTCCCATAAGGGAACTTCGTATGAAAAACGTACGAGTCCAGGATGTCCGCACGGTCGCGCTGTGTGGACACAGTTCTTCGGGCAAGACCAGCTTAGTCGATGCGATGCTGGTGAAATGCGGCGCGATCACGACTCCGGCCAGCGTCGACGCCGGGACCAGCATCTGTGATTTTGATCCGGAAGAAAAATCGCACCATCACACGATCGAAACGAAGGTCGTGCATTTCCTGCATGGCGGCAAACGCTACCAAATACTTGACACACCCGGTTACGGGGATTTTCTTGCGCAGACGATCGAAGCCTTTCGAGGCGCGGATTCGGCGGCGATTGTGATCAACGCGCATAACGGCATCGAAGTGAACTGCCGGCGCGTTTTTCAGGAGGCTCAGAAAGAGCACCTGGGCATCATGCTCATCGTCAACAAGATGGATACGGATAACCTGAACGTCCAGGAGCTGATGGACGACATTCATCAAGTCTGGGGCAATCGCTGCATTCCGCTCAACTTGCCCGAGGGCAAGGAGAAAGATTTTCATGGCGTCGTGAGCATGCTTGATCCGCATGACGCGCCGGACACGCCGTTCAGGCCGCAGGATATTCATAATGTGCTCGTCGAGGCGATTGTGGAGTCGGACGAGGCGGTGATGGAGAAGTATCTCGAGGGCGAAATGCCCTCAAGGGAGAAGTTGCTGGAGCTCCTGCCGATCGCGGTGGCAAAGGGGGCGCTGATTCCGGTGGTTTTCTGCTCCGCGCGGACGGGCGTGGGTGTTTGTGAGATGGTCGAGATGATCGGCGCGGCGATGCCTTCGCCTTGCGACATTCATCGGCATGCGATTCGGGACGGGGCGACCGTGGATGTCGTGACCGATCCCAATCGGCCGCTGGTCGCGCAGGTTTTCAAGACGCGGATCGATCCCTTCGTGCAGAAGCTGAGCTTTGTGCGGATTTTTTCGGGCACGCTGAAGAAGGACATGCAGGTTCACTGTTCGGGGCAGAAGAAAAATATCAAGCTCGGAACGATCTATGAGGTGCGCGGGTCGGAGACGCATGCGGTTGATGAGGCGAGTGCGGGGGATATTGTCGCGGTCGCGAAGCAGGAGGAGTTGCACACCGCATCGACGCTGGGCGATTTTGATATGCCGTCGATATCCTTTCCCAAACCGATGGTGGGGCTGGCGATTCGGGCGAAGAATCATGGCGATGAGACGAAGCTCGCGTCGGCGCTGCACAAGATTGTCGAGGAAGATCCGACGATTTGGCTCGACCGCGATCCGCAGACGAAGGAACTTGTGATGACGGGCATGAGCGAGTTGCATTTGCAGCTTGTTCGCGAGCGGCTCGCGCGGCGGGATCATATTGAGGTCGAGACGAAGCCGCCGAAGATTCCTTATCGCGAGACAATTCAGGCGCCTGCGGAGGGGATGTATCGACATAAGAAGCAGTCGGGCGGGCGCGGACAGTTTGGGGAGGTGCATATTCGCATGTACCCGCTGCCGCCGGAGACGACCGTCAAAGATTTTGTGGGCGACAAGAAGCGTTTTCCGCACGTCAAGAATTTTCACTATGACGAGGAGAACAATTTTCTGTGGGTCGACTCGATCGTGGGCGGGACTATTCCTGGAAATTTTATGCCGGCGATTGAGAAGGGTTTTAAGGAACGCATCGATCGCGGGGTGATCGCGGGGTATCGCATTAAGGACATCGCGATCGAGGTGCATTTCGGCAAGTACCACGATGTTGACAGTTCCGAAGCGGCGTTCAAGACAGCGGCGTCGATGGCGTTTCGGAATGTGTTTAAGGATGCGAAGCCGGGGTTGCTTGAGCCCGTGGTGAAACTTTCGGTGACGGTGCCCGAGCAGCATGTGGGCGATATTTATGGCGATATCTCTAGCCGGGGCGGGCGCGTTTCGGGGACGGAGAGCGCCGGGGGGGATTATCAGACGGTGATCGCGGAAGTGCCGCTGCGGTCGCTGGACCACTATGCCCGGACGGTTTCGAGTGTGACCGGCGGGCTGGGGTCTTTTACGATGGAACTATCGCACTATGAAGTGATGCCGGCGTTGGCGCAGCGGGAGGTTTTGGCGAGCGCGACGGTTGGACCTGAGGAGGAAGAGTAGGGGTGAGTTGGTGGCAATGGTGGCAACGGTGGCAATCTCTCGTCGATGGTGGCAGTTGGTGGCAAATGGATTGCCACCAACGCGAAGGCGGGTACGGAAAAGGAGTTGCGGCGAGGGTTTGAAAGAGGGCTTGTTTTTGCGAATGCGCCCAAGTGGCCCAATGCGCCCTCTCTCTAGGGTGGGGCAAGTTCGAGGGGCGCGTTGGCGAGTTGCTGCTGGCCAGCTGGCCAAGGATGGCGCACTCGGTCTCGATGGTCATCGCTGGCCAAAAACGGGCGCGTTTGCAAGTGCAGGCGCTTTGCGGTCTCGCCTTGGGGTCGTTTGGGGTGGGCTTCATTTTATCGACGCATATTTGTGCAACTTGAACCTCGGCACGCTGCGGCTGACCGATGGGAGCATTTTTCGCCCAATTCGACTGTTTCGCCTGCTTCGACTGTGTGCTAGAATAGCCATAAGACAAAAAGGGAGGGTTTTTCGATGGCGACTTTGATTCCTGGTAGTTTTGAGACGGTTTCTCCTTCCGATGCGGATGCCTTGCTTGCGCTAGAGTCGAGTCGGGTCTTGAGTGAGCAGAAGCTGGGGCGGCGATCTAGCGTTCGTGTTCGTGTGATGACGGAGGGGGATAAGGGGGAGACGCTTACGGTGCCGACTTCGGCGGTGCGTCTCTTTTTGCATTTGCTGACGGAGATGGCGCGCGGGAATGCGGTTACGCTGATTCCTACTCACGCGGAACTGACCACTCAGCAGGCTGCGGATTTGCTGAATGTTTCGCGGCCTTATCTGGTGGAACTGCTTGATAAAAATGAGATCCCCTTTCGCAAGGTTGGCGTCTATCGCCGCATCTTGCTCAAGGACTTGATGGATTATAAGGAGGCGAACGATCGTAAGCGGCTCGAAGCGTTGGAGGAGCTTTCGGCGCTCGATCAAGAGCTTGGATTTGGCTATTAGGATCGGGCATGACCAACGTTACGGTTGTTTACGATGCTTGTGTGCTTTATCCCGCGCCGCTGCGTAGCTTTTTGATGTACCTGGCGATGACGGGCCTTTATCGGGCGCGGTGGTCGAATGACATTCATGAAGAGTGGATGCGAAATGTGCAAAAGGATTATCCAGGTTTTACGCGTTCGCAGGGAGAGAAGATTCGCGATCTGATGAATGCGCATGTTCAAGATTGCCTTGTCACTGGATACGAGGGACTAATTCCGACTTTGTCTCTTCCTGATCCCAAAGACCGACATGTTCTTGCCGCCGCGATCCACTCTAGCGCTGATGTAATTGTCACCTTTAACCTCAAGGATTTTCCCGAGGCGGCACTAGGGCCGTATGGCATCGAGGCTCACCATCCGGATAGCTTTCTGCTTTTTCAACTTGATCTTACGCCCGAAGTTGTCTGCCTTGCCGCCAAAACACATCGCACTAGCTTGAAAAGGCCATCCAAGAGTGTCGACGAATATCTGGCGACTCTCGAAGCCCAGGGGTTGCCTCAAACGGTTTCGCGTCTGAGGCCATTCGCAGATGTTCTCTAGCAGATTACTGGCGTACTGAAGCTTGCGAAATGGCGCCGAACCAATTGCCGAATGGGAAGTGATTGAATCTGGGGACGACCTATTTTGGCAGAAATCCCTTTTTTCTCAGTTCGCCCACTAGCAACTTTAGCGTTGGATTAGCGGCCTTGAGTTTTTGCGCCTGCTTCTCGGCTAGGTTTGCTGAACCGGCTGTTAATTGTACTTCCCGAAGTTCTGCGAGCAGTTCGGCAACACGGCGGTAAGCGTCCGAAGTCCGTTCAGTGACCAGCTGTTCTGTTTCTCGCAGCGTTTTATTGGGATCTTTGGCCATGGCGGCCAGTCTTGCTTCTTTTTGACGTTCCGCCTTTGCCGCGGCTTTTTGCTCTTCTTCTTTGGCGATGTCTTGCGCGAGATCCTCCAGCTGCGCAATGGTTCGATTGGGTTTGGTCGTCGGCCACACTGGCGCATCGAAGCTTGCGCGGTATTTTGCGAGCATCTCCGCACGCACCGTGGAGGCGGAATCCTCCAGGATTGCGGCCAGCCAGGCATCTTTTGTTTTTTCGGGTTGGGATTTGAGCCACGTTGCGTAGTTTGGCTTCGCTTTCGCTTCGGTTTTTAGCGGGAGGCTTTCTTTGGCGGCGGCGGCGAGCAAGTCTTCGCTCAGTCCATAGAACTCCGCGAGCGCGTCTTGTGCCGGTGTTAGGTTCTTGAGGCCGGCGGGGACGGGCGCCTCCGGAGTTTTTTCGGGGTCGTTGTTGGAATCGGAAGCGGCCGCTAAGTGCGCGAGGTAGAGAGGCCTTAAATCGCCGTCGAGCAACTCCGCGCGAAGCGGAAGCAAGCGATCGAGGTATGAATCGAGATCCCAGAGTTCATCGAGGTCGCCCCCGTCATAGAATGGGGAGATCGAGAGGATGCCGCCTGGACCTTTTTTGTCTTTTAGGAAATCGAACGCGTCGACCACTAGATAGGGCTCTAGCACCGCCGCGTTTGGCAGACCTTGGGGAAGGCGGATCATCAAAGTCCGAATGCCGTAGTGGGCGTAATGGAGGTTCATGTCGTATCCGCGGCGGAGCATTTCTTCCGCATCGCCGCGAAAATCGCCGAAGTTGTATTCGTTTTCGAAAGACCAGGGTGTGATCTCGGCGCGTGAGGATTGCTTCTGCATGTAGGCGAGGTTTTTGGCGTCGACGGGGCGATCGATGGCGCGGAAAGCGACGTATTGGTATTCGCTCATGGCTCGTCCTCGTACTTGTTTGGCGGGTCGATGGGCATCAGCTCCCACATTTCATTTTGATGCAACCAAATGCAATCGGCGTTTCTTGCGATGAATTCGTCGACGTCCAGGCCATCGATCGTGGGCGGACGCAAGACGCGCTTTTGCTTGCCGCGAATGAAGATCGTCATGTACTTCGCTCGTCGCTCACGCTTGGCTCGCTTTTCTTGAGCGGTCAATTTTCTCTTGCGTTTCACTATGAGCAATCCGCGACTCAGGAACCTAACTCACCCTACATTGGCCTGGCCATTATGTGGTTTTGTGAGGAGAGTCTTCTAGAGGTTTAACGCGGGAGCGACTGACCTGGCGCATGGTCCACAAAATCTCGGCCGTCATCCGGGGGCTTCCGCTACGCGGTGCGCCCCCGCCACCCGGTTAGAACTTTAGAAACGGAAAACGAATCTACGGTTTGGGTTCAATATCGACATCGCAAAAAGTGAGTGCGGCGATGCCGTTTTGGCCTTGGAGTAGGTTGTTGGGGTTCCAGTTGGTGCTGTCGAGGTAGGTGATTTTGCTCGATTTTGTACGGCTTTTTAGCTTTAGGATGAGGTCACTTCCATTGGCGGCACCGGAGGCGACTTGGTTGGGTTCGCCATTGAGGTGGAATTGGCTGGTGAGTTTTTCGGACCAGATGATTGGCTGATCGAATTGCAGCACCAGTTCATCGCGCGCAGCGCTGGTGAAGGCGGCTCGTTTTAGGTTGGGCGGGGTGATCGGTTTGCCGAACATCTTGTGATAGATATCGCGCTCGACCAGGGGCGCGATGAGGCGGGCGAATTCGGCGTAGCCTTCGGCGGGGAAGTGGCAGCCGCCGGGTGGCTTGATGCCGAGCGTCGACATGATGCTCAGGTTGGAATAGAGCGCGGGCAGGGTGCGCTGGACTTCGCGAAGCTGGTTGTCGGAGCCGTTGATTCCCATGGCGCACGATTTGGGCCAGATTTGAAACAGGTAGTAGTTTTGAACATTGGGGTAATCCTCTTTCCAGGCGGCTGAGAGGTCGACGAAGTAGTTGCGATAGGTTTCGTAGCCGTAGCCGCCGGTGGGGCCGTCTGCGCCTTGGTCGTTTTCGCCCTGATGCCAGAGGATGGCGCGGATTCCGTGGGTGAGCTTGGCTTCTTGGACGCGCCATAGGAGGCGGCCATAGATCGTGCTCTCGTCGGTTGGGTCGGCGATGTTTTTTTGATGTTGGTCGATGCGGGTTCCGCCGACTGCGCCATTGATGATGCAGATGGGGATTTTTTGGCTCTCGACCAATCGGCGGGCGAGTTCCATGCCCCAGTAGCCGATTTCCGACTTGCCTTCATTCCTGCGAGCTACCGCGGAGGCCCAGAGCTTGTGGCGAGCGCCTTGCGGCTGAGTGTCGGTTGAGCCGAACGTGCGAATCCAATCGCTCGATTCAGGAGCTTTGCCTTCGCCAAAATCGGTCGCAACGGCATTGGATTGGCCGATGATGATGAAGGCGTCTCCGCAGACGAGATTGGAGGCGGTGTGTAAGACCGTTTCCTTGTCGCCAACTTTGGCGCCGAACTCGGTGCGGTATTTAACGAGGCCCGCCTTGAGCTTGGCGGTGAGGGTATAGCTTTTGTCGGCCGCGACTTTGCCGGCTACTGTTGCGAAGAGGCGGTCGTCGGCGTAGACGCGCAGGAAGACGGAATCGGCGGAGTTTTCCAAAACGCCAGCGTATACTAGCGAGCCTTCGCGAATGCCATCTCGATCGAAGCCTTCGCGGGCGATGAATTGGTTGTCCTCTGGTTGTTCGTTTTTGCTAATTGTTCGCGGTTGCCATTTTTCCTTGCTGGGTGACGGCTGGGTCACGTTGATTTTGATCGACTTTGTGACTTTGGCGCCGCCGTTGTCGAGCGAGAGTGAGACGCGGAGTTTTCCGTTGCCTTGCGCACGCTGGAGAGTCAGTTTATCGGTTCCGATTTTTTTAATGACGGCGACGTCGTCCGTCGCCCAGGTGAAATTCAGCTTGTCGGAGGATTGGGCTTTTAAACTTTGGAGGTTTGTGATTTGCGGAGTGATCTCGAGCGTTGTGCGGCCGTCCCAGTCGGGAGGAGCGGTTAGGGTGAAGGTTGGGTCGGAGATTTGTTCCTTGACGGTGATTGGAATATCTAGCGTTTTGACGCTGTCGGCGTAGATTGCCTTGAATTGCAGGACTGCTGATTGGTTGTCGGTGGTGATGCGCCCGGGGGTGTAGTTGTATTGAAAACGATTGGTGGCGACGATCGATTCGCGGTCATTTTGCTTGAGGATCCAGTAGACTTTTTGTGCGCCTTGGGCGCTCGCCGTGATAGCTGCGACTTGACCTTCGTCGACCGTGATTTGCTTTGAGGAAACGGAAAAGTCGCTGCCCGATTTCACGCTGTCTGATTTCACCAAGGAACCGACCAGGGTTTGGTTGGGCTTTTGGTTTTCGTATTGCAGTTTGATCCAATCGGCGGAGCGAGCGACTTTGGAGATGCGGACTTCGTCGAGGTCGCCCAGAAAATCGTAGTTGTCATACCAGCCGCCGATCCAGAGCCTGGCAGGGTTTTTGATGTTGAGCGGCGAACCTTGCTTTTTGCTCGCGCCGCCCAGGACGCCGTTGATATAGAGTTTTGCTTCGCCTTCTTGATACGTGTGTACGACGTGGGTCCATTCGCCCAAGGTGATTCGGCTATTGCTGTGTACGTTGGCGTCGGAGAAATAGCAGTCCATTCGAATGTGTGGCGGGCTTCGAAACTGCATGACGACTTTGCCCTGACGTTCCTCGTTGCCCCAGGAGATGAGGGTGGTGTTGGGTCGCTCGGGGCGGAACCAGGCTTCGGTGCTGTGCTGGCTTGCGCCCACGGGGTAGGCGGTGATTTTGTCGCCGCCGAAGAGACCTTTGCCGCCTGAAAAATGGCGAGCGGAGGCGACGATGCCCTTGGCGGGGGTTGTGCCGGTGTCGCGCATGGTCAGTGTTCCAACTTCATCGATCGGTGCTTCATTCATGTGCCAGACGCTGAGATAGTCGTTGGATGGACTAAACACCGCCTTGCCGCTTGATTCGCTCGTTGCGTCTTCTTTTCCCCAATGCAGCGTGAGTTCTTGCCGCGATGCGCCGCTGATTTTCGGAATCCGCACCCAGATGTTGGCGACGCCGCGCTCGGCGTCCCAATCTTCGATTTGATAGGCCAACGGTTCGCCGCTGCTCGAGCTAAAACGAAGGTCTTCGCCCTGGGGCTTCGCTTGGCGGAAGTCGAAGAAGTCTTGATGCAATTGGACGAGGAGTGGAAATTGCTCGACGGAAGCGGATTGGGGTAGGTCTGCGCCTTCGGGCGTTGTGAGAATCCAGAGGGAGCCGGAGTGTCGCCAATCGGGATAGTCATTTGTCGCGTTGGTGGACTGGGCGTAGATGTTGATGGGCTGCGAAGTACCGAATAGTGCGAGTGTGAGCAAGAGAAAGGTGCGAGTTACGTATTGGGGCGGGAAGCGATTCATGGTTGGCTCAGGTCGGCGAAGAGACAGTGTTGCGAATGTCCGTTGGTTCTTTATTTACGCCGATGCGGCAGCGAAGGCAACTCGTCGAAATGAACTAAAGTACTGTTCTGACAAGTTGAGTCTGTTTGAGCTGCGCACTGCTGGACAAGCCAGCAGTGGCACACGAATTCTTCACGCCATCAAAGCACGAGGCTTGACTTGTTGACTAGACTACTCGAGCGAATGAGCTGTGCATCGACTTCAAGCAACCTTGGTAAGCAACCTATGCGACTACGTTATTTGTCCGTTTCTCTTGTTTGTTGTCTCGCTGTGGCGTGGTGCTTGCTTCCGATGCGAACGGCCTCTTCGCAGGAGAAGATTCAAGAAGCGGAGATGGCGGGATATTTGCTGGTTCCGCATGACAAGGTTCCCGAGAGTTTTAATGCCGGGTTTTCGATGTATGTGGCCGCTTGGCCGCTGCTGAAGGAGTATCCGGGCGATCGATTTCAGACGGGGTTATTTGGCACTTGGATGTTTGCGCAGAACGGCCCACCGAAGCCAGAAAAGGCGTATTCCGATATTGAAGGGGGACTGGGTTGGTGGCGGGATACGCGATTTGCCACTGAGACGCCGAAATTTATTATGGGCGGCGTGGCGCTGGAATTCAGCGAGTGGGCGAATGGTCCTGGCGCGGGGAAGGGACGAGATTGGGATAAGCCTTCGGGGAAATATGGCGTCGCGCAGCTCAGTCCTTGGGTGCTTTGGCCGCCTGATGGGCTGAATTTGAAGCAAGGAACCTGCGGCGAACTGGTGGGCTATGGGTATTTGCCGCTGCCGCTGACTTCGCCTAAACCGACGACCGCTGGTAAGCCCATCCCAACGGGTGACCACTCCTGGACACTGTTTCTGAACACGGGCAACTTCAAAGGCCCCGTGGCGTTTTTCACGCCTTACTTTTTTTCGCAGGCGACGGTGGAGGAAACTCGGCTAAGCGGCATGATGCTCGATTCGCGGCCCTCGGACCCGAATAAAGCGCTGCAAATGGAAACGCAGTATGTCCCCGCGATGCAGGCGAAGGATTCGAAGGGCGTCACGTACGCGCGGATTGCTCCGACTTCGTTTCCCAGGAATGGCGGAGAGGAATCGGCGGTGGTCCATCGCATGACGGCTTACAACAAGTCGGCACTTTGGGATTCGGTCAAGACTTGGTTTGAAGGGGGACCGGAGGCCAGTGGTAAGATCGACTCGAGTGGCGCCGCGGTTCACACCTTTCCGGGCAAGGGAGGCGCCACCTGGCAGATTTATGAGCCGAACACGCCTCGAGATCAGAAGGCGGCGATTGCTTGGAGTTCCTTCGTTAAACCAGTCGCGATCGATGTGCACACTTTTGGTTATCGCTTCGATTATGAGAAGGTGACGAAGACTGATTCAAAAAATGGACCGCTCGCGACGCTGCCTGAGTATTTTCGCTTAGAGAAGGACGACAAGGGAAAAGGAAAGTGGGTTGTGGTCGCATCCAATGAGGTGCCGGCGGAAACGGGATTGGTTGCGGCTCGATTTGAGCGCCCGAAAGCTGAGCGGCCTGAGGCTTATGTAACTCCTGACGATGCGAAGAGTCCTTGGAAAACTCCGGGGCCAGTTGCTGGACCTTTTGAGACGCAATTGGGAGATGGGAGCGTTGTGACCTACTCTTGGTATCGCTTTGCCGACCAGCCGGCGCTACTGCATGCGGATTTGACGAATGAGGAGCGCGAGAGCCTTCAGGCGCGGGTGGAGAAGCTGCACAAGAGCTGGACGAAGGATTGTGAGTACCTGCCGCCGCCGACGATTGGCAAGCTGGCTGAGATTGACTCGGCATTGTTGGTTACGCCACCGAAAGGGCTTGAGGTTGGGTATGTCCCGATTGTTACGCGACAGGGGGCGAAGGAATAGTTTTTTGTCGAACCTTTGAGTTCGGCTCCAACGACGCCGTGTTAAGAAAATAAAGTGGCGGTCGACCGCACTCGCACTCGGCAGCACCTTGCGCCACTTTATTTTCATAACACAGCCATCTATGAAGAAAGAATTGTCAAGCCGTTTTGGATGCAGAGAGGTTCTTTGGCCGGTGGTGGTGATTCCCATCGCCGTCGGCCTCGGTCGGTGCGTCCCCTCGCCCTTCCGTTGCTGACTGCGAACCGGTGGATGATTCTCTGAGCCTGAGGCGGAGGGAGATTTTTAGACTCCTTCTGCCTCACGGTTTTTTCGAGTTGTATGGCCGATCAAGACGGGAAAGACACTCAACCATCTATTCGGGATCGAACGGCCGCTTCCCGCAGGGAGGGGGAGGATCGTCCCATGAAATTCAATACGAAGGAGACGCCGCCATTCACACTGACGAGTCTCGACGACGGGGGCGTCGTCGGCTCATGGCTGTGTTCGGGGTCGTCTCCGGGGTTGCCTTGTCCATCTCAAAACGGCTTGACAATCCGGAGTGAAAAACTTGGTGAATTAGGTCATGTTCGAGGGTTCCTGAAGGGTAGTGAAGTCGTTTTAAGCGGCGCTGGCGCGAAGCGCCTGTTCGGTGTAGGGCTGTTGGCTCTTAAGGACGCTGTAACAGAGCCCCAGCAGTCGGCGGGCGATCGCGATGATCGCCTTTTTACCGCCGATGCGGCTTTTGAGTTTTTCGTAGATCGCTTGCCATCTGGGTGAGCGTCTCGCGAGTTGCCAGGCGGATTGGACAATCGCCCAACGCAGTAGCGTTGAACCGGCCTTTTCGATGTGCAGCGATTTACGCTTGCCGGCGGATTCGCGTTGGCCTGGCGCGAGTCCCGCATAGGCGATGACTTTCTTGATCGAGGGAAAGCGTCTCCAGCCGGCGAGTTCGGCCAAGACTACGTCGCTGGCGACCACGCCCACTCCAGGAATCGATCGCAATAGCGCGCGGTCGGCTTTTTCTTGTTGACAGCCCGATTCGGCGAAGGCCTTGAGTTGCTCGTCGACCTTGCCAAGCTGCATCAAGAATCCCTTCCATTGAGCGACGAGTTGATCGATGCAGAAGCGGTCGGCTGCAGGAAGCGAGAGTTTCTGAAGGTAGGCTTGGCCGCTCTCCGTGAAGAGATCGGGACGGTCGAGATTGTGATTACTGAGCAGACGACGGATTTTATTGCGGACGCCGGTGATCTTGCGCTGGAGGAATTGCCGGTGGCGGACGTAGAGTCGGTGCTCGCGCTGCCGAGGCGTGGGACGGTAGGCGGCGGGAATTTGGTCGAGGGCCAGCATTTCAGCGAGCACCTTCGCATCGAGGTTGTCGCTCTTGCGGGTGCTTTCGGCGATGATGCGGAGCTTGCCGGGATGGGCCAGCACAAGACGCGAGGCAAGCGGTTCCACGAGGTCGGCGAACCACTCGTAACTGGCGGTGGCTTCGACGGTGAGGGCGAAGGGGCCGAGGGTTTTTAGGAATTGCACGATCGCCTCGGGAAGCAGGCTGGGAAAACGTTTGCGGGAAATCGGTTTTCGGGATGCATCCACCACCACGAGCGTGATAGTGTATTTATGGAGGTCGACGCCGACGAACAACATGGGAGTGGTCCTTTTGTGGCAGGAACGTGCTTGACAACACATCCATGATTCTTGACCACGCAACCAAAGTCACTCTCTGTTCCAGGCTCGACCTCCCCTTTTCTTCATAGGTTCACAC
>JBKJSI010000086.1:0-20548 GCA_046595915.1 Pirellulaceae bacterium | reverse complement strand
TTCATCAAGCAGGAGCTCGGCATACGGGTGCTGTGAGTGATGAGGGCGCGTTATGTGCCTGAGCCGGCGGTGGTTGCTGGTGGAGCGGTTTCTGCGGGCTTGGAATCTGCAGGCGCGTTGAGCCAGGATTCGGCTAGGGCTTGGACTGAGGAGGGGCCGCGGATGGAGGCGATGGCGGGGTCTTTTAGCGTTTGGACGAAGAGGAGGGGGTCGGCGGTTTTGGGGATGGCGGGGGCGATGGCTTTGGCTAGGTCGGCTTGGATTTTCTCGGGGGTGAGGCCGGCGTCGAGTTGTTTTTTGATCGAGACGACGCGAGTTTCTGCGCCTGCATAGGTTTCCAAGAAGGTGGTGATCTCGATGAGGTCGGGGGTGATTTGGCGGTAGCCCCAGGCGCGGGGTTCGCAGATTTTTCTTAGGACTTCACTGAGTGGTTCGTTTTGAGCGGTGACCGAGATGGTGGTTTCTTGACTCCAGCCGAAGGCGCCGAGGGAGACCCAGTCGATGCGGATTTCGCAGCCGGCGATTTTTTCGAGTTTCGCAGTGAGGTCATCGAGGCGGAGGGCGCGGGCGTCTTTGAAGTCGATTGGTTTCTTGAGGAGGTCTTCAGTTGGTAGCGGAGCGGATTGTCCGCTCGTCGCGGCGCGGATTTCGTCGAGGAGTTTTTTGACGCCGAGGGCGATGCGTGGCGAGCCTTGGAATTTGATTTGGTTGTTGGCGATCGAGAGGGTTGCTCCGGTGGGAGGTGTGCCCCAACGGGAGGAGTCGACGCTGGCCTTGATGAATTTTTCGAAGGCGGCGGCTTGGGTTGCGGGGATGGTAATTCCGCTGAGGTCGAGGGCGGGGGGCGGGGCGATTTCGGGGAAGGCGACGACGAGGCCGCCGCCTAGCTCAATGAGCGCGAGTCCCAAGGGGCGAAGGGCGGTTTCGCCGATTTGGCGGAGGCTTTGATTCTCGGCAATGACGCTGACTTCCGCGCGGGGATCGATGCCGCCGCGCACGATGACGACGGGATCGATCGAGACGGGGATGCCGGAGAGTTGTGAGAGGAGGTCTAAGAAATCGACGAGCGGCATTTTTTCGGCGCGGACGACGGCGACCGTGTCGCCGAGCATTTGCGTGACATTGATGAGATGGGGTTTTGGTTTGAAGATCGTGGGGTCGACTTCGGGGATCGAGAGTTGGCCGCCATTGGCTTTGCGGAGCTGTGAATCGGCGCTCGGTGTCAGCAGTGACGGGCTTTCGAGATTGCCCTTGATGGTGTCGGCGATGGAAGTTTTGCGCGGATTTTTCGGATCTTCGTTGGGTTTGAATTCGGCTGGAGCGGCGGGCGTTTCGGTCTTGGGCTCTTTGTTGGGCTCGACTGGAGTGGATGGGCCATCAGGTGGTGTTTTGGGGTCGACAGCTGGCGGAACGTCGGTTGGGAGAACTACTTTCGGTTCGTTCTCTTTAGGCTCTTCATTGGGCTTTGGGTTCGTTTCGGTTTCGGGCGGCGCTTCTTTGATTTCATTTTGGGGTTGTTTGGGTTCGCCCTTGTCGACGGGCCTTTTGACGACGTCGCGGTTTTGATTGTTCGTTGAGAGGACGTAGATCACGAGACTGGTGGCCATGAGCGCGGCGAGAGAGCCGCCGACTATTGAAAAGATGAGCCAGGTCCAGCGCTGTTGCGAGGCGCGATGGGTCGCGGTGGGGTCTTCAACGGGCGCGGCTTGGGGCTGGGTGTTGACGAGTGGTTGGTTGATCCACTTGGCGGCGGGCTTGGAACTGCCGGTGGTGAGAATCGATTCGATATCGGCGAATTCGCCGATGGCGGTGATGGCGTCTTGCGAGAGGTTTTTGGGTGGGCCGAGGCGGAAGGTTCCGGTGACGTGGCCGGTTTCGCCGCTAGTGCTATCGGACTTGGCGGCGGCGCGTTCTTCGGCGGTGGGCTCTTTAACTTCGAGGCGGGTTTTGCATTTGGGGCATGCAAACTCGCGCCCGATGAATTCGGGGTTGGTGATTTGCAAGCGAATCTTGCAACTCGGGCAACTGATCAGGAACGGTTCCACCGACTTTCCTTCTTTGGAACCAGGGCCTACGCGGAGTACCGCTCTAACCCTGGCTACGATATGTCGGGCCTTTGGCCCTGAAGCACTACTTCATCCTACATCTTTACTTCAAACACTGCGGGTAATTTGAGTTTAGCTTTCTCCACGGCGGCGCGGGTGGTGATCAAAATGGCCTGTTTAGATGGATCGGCGGGGTCGGGGCCGATGATCCAGACTAGTTTTTGATTGGCTTCGGAGGGAGCTTTGACGGTAGTGATGGGATTGGCCTTCATCACGAGGCCGGTCAGGATTTCGGCGGTTGTCGCGTTTTCCATCTTGAAGTTGCGGATCGGTTGGTTGCGGGTGATGCCTTCGGTTTGCAGGCCTTCGCCGAAGGTGATCTTGAAGGGGAAGGGGAGATTGGGGTTGCCGTCGAGGACCGATTTTTGGACGTCGGCGAGGGCGTTGATCAGGTCTTGCTGGGGGATTTCGAGGGTGAATTTGTAATTGAGAACCTCTTCGATCGTTTTGGGACCGGCCGGAGGATTCGATGCCGCGACGACGGTGGCGGCGCCAGGTTGAGAGGAAAGTGTTAGCTCGCTGGCGGCGATCAAGTTGTGAGCGGCGGCGGCGGGGAGATAGCAATTGACGATCGCTTGGTTTTCTTCGGCGCCGACGCGGGTATTGGAATGGAGGAATTTGACCATGGAGGGAAATTGGCGGCGAAGGCGGGACCAGTGGGGATTTTCGGCGATGCGATCGATGTAGGTTTCTAGGTCGCTGGGGAGTTTTTCGAGGCGCGATTTGAATTCGCCCGCGATAAGGGTTTTGGGTTTTTCGCTAATGCCGACGAGGCGAAGTTCGAGGTAGGTATTTTGATCGATGCTGGCGCTAAGGAGGCCGCCTTGGAGGCCATCGCCGAGTAGGCCGCTGAGTGGTTCGCGGAGGCGGGTTAGTGGACCTGACAGGAGCTCGCGGCCATCGGTGAAGAGATAGCCGGGCGCGAAGAGGATGCTGATGCTGCGGTCTTGGTCGGAAGATTTGCGGAGTTGTTCCATCTCGCGGCGCAATGGCGGCGGCAGGCCGGGGGCGGCGGCGGCTTCGAGGATGTCGGCTTCGGCGCCCATGGCGAATTTGGTCGTTGCGCCTTCTAGGAGCATGAAGGCGCGATCGGCGGCAGCGTAATAATCGATTTTGTCTTTTGATTTCTTTTCGGGGTTGCCCCACTTTCCGAGCAGTGCCTCAGTCGCGGCTTTGGCTTTGAGCGTGACGATGTAATAGGGACGAGGTGGTTGGCCTTCGATGTCAAGGAAGGCGATCAATAACGAGTCGACTTCTTCCCAGGTTGCGCCTGTGCTGGCTTCCCACGATTTTCGCCAGGCTTCGAAGTTGGGGCCGAGACTTTGCAGGGCGCGCTTGCCTTCGGAGTTTTCGGTGAGCTTGGCGGGACGGAGATTGACGAAGACTTGGGTGCCGGGCGGGATGTTGGCGAAGTCGAGTGGTGCGCCGCTGGTGGGTGAGGCCCAGAGGGTTTCGCCATTGTCGGGAACGATGTTGGTGTCGGGGTTTGCTGATGGATTTCCGCCGGGGCTCGTTCCGGGTTTTTCGCCGCCTTCTTTGTTGTCGCCGCCGGAGGCGATGGGTGTGGGACCGAAATTGATGTAGCCCATGAAGTAGGCCGTTGCACCGCCGCCTACGAGAAGCAGGCTTGCGAGGCAGAGCCAGATTAGCCAGCCGCCGCTATTGGACTTACGTTTTTCGGTGACGCGGCTAGCGACCGATTTGCGTTCGGCGTTGATGAGTGGTGTAACGCTGGGGCCGACTTGGATGGGTGCGGCGATGACGATCGGGGCTGCTCTGGGGGCTGCAATGGGGGCGACGGCGAAGGTGGGTTTGGTGGGCGCTATTTGTACTTCCGGCTCTGGTTGGGGCGCGGGGCCGAGGGACTGCTCGAACTCGGTGAGAGTTGCCGGTGATTCAGAGAGGACAGGCGCGAGGCGATCGGGCTTGAGTAATTTGGCTAGGAGCGACGCGAACTCATCGGCGGTGGCGATGCGCTCGGCGGGATTTTTGGCGGTGGCTTTGGCGATGACTTTGCTGAGCTGCGCGAAATTGGGATTGGCGCCGAGGGAGGGGAAGGGGCGGGTTTGGTGTGACTGCGATTTTTGCTCGTGGGGTACGCCTGCGAAGGGAGGTTTTCCAGTCGCGAGTTCAAACATCACGCAGCCGAGGGCGTAAACATCGGCGGGTTCGCTTGATGTGCTTTCAGCGCTGAACGTTTCGGGCGCACGGTAATCAAAGAGGATTGCGTCGCTATTGGCGAAACGGGTTGCGGTCATCAAAGTGGAAACGCTGGTGAGCAATTTCACGTTGCCCGCGGGCTCGAACCAAAGATTGCGGGAGGCGAGGCCGTTGTGGGAGTGAAGGCCCGCGGCGATCCATTCTTTGAGGCCGATGGCGGACCAGCGAGTGAAGCGGACGGCTTCGCTGGGGGAGCAGGCGGATTTACCGCGAAGCATGTCGACGAGGGATGCGCCTGCGAGGTCTTCCATGACGAGGAATTTGTAGGCGCCGACTTCGGTGAAGGCAAAGAGTCGTTGGACGTGGGGCGAGCGAATTTGTTTGGCGAGTTCTACTCGCAGCCGAAGCACATCTAAGAACTTAGGGTCGCCGGCTTGTTCGGCGGTGAGGAATTCGAGGAGGACGGGGTGGCGGGATTGGCTATGGGCGGCGCGGAAACGGCCCGCGAAGCGACCGGCGTCGATCCGGTCGTAGACGACATAGTCGCCGTAGTGAAAGGGGCCGGGATGGCCAGCGAGGAGCGCACTGAGCTGAAACGGGCTGAGATAGTTTTGCGCGACGAGCCACTCGCCGATCTCGGGGGGCGTGCTGGCGCCGCCGCTCGTGGCGAATTGACTCGCTAGTTTCAGGCACTGCTCCGCCGTGAGCAAATGGCTTTGCGCGGCAAGGCTCCAGAACTCCGCGGCCGATTGGGGGGCCGTCATGCACCCAGCGCTCCGTCAAGGCTTGATCGATCGATTTGGTACTACGTTCTAGTCTACCAAGGGCTTGCAGATTCGTCAGAAGCGTAACAAAGTCGCCAGGAATGCCGCTGCGCGGGGGATGGGGGCTCAATTGCCGCATTTGGGGGATGTGGATACGATCTTTGTTCCGTTGAGGGGCCGCTTTCGCACTTTTTTGGCGATTCGCGGGTAATGAGGCGTGTGAAGTGAGGCGTTATGAAAGCGTTCGAGGCGATGGCCCTGTATTTCAACCGGGCGGCGGATCATCTCAAACTTGATGACCGGATGCGGAAGCTGCTGCTGACTCCCAAGCGAGAGGTGCAGGTGCAGATTCCCGTTGAGATGGACAACGGCGAAATTGAGACGCTGATCGGCTTTCGAGTGCAACATGATGACTCTCGCGGACCGATGAAGGGTGGCTTTCGCTATCACCATGAGGTCGATCTTGATGAAGTGCGGGCGCTGGCGGCGCTCATGACTTGGAAGACGGCCGTGGTGAATTTGCCTTATGGCGGCGCCAAGGGGGGAATTACCGTTGATCCGCGCAAGCTATCAAAGAAGGAGCTCGAGCGGATCACTCGCAAGTTCATCGATCAGATTCATGACGTGATTGGGCCCGATCGAGATATTCCTGCGCCGGATATGGGGACGGATTCCGAGACGATGGCGTGGATGCGGAATCAGTGGGAGAAGTACCACGGCTTTCATCCGGCGGTCATCACCGGCAAGCCGGTTGAGCAATATGGCGCTGAGGGACGCGAGGAGGCGACGGGGCGCGGTGTGGGTATTTTGGCGTTCAAGCTTTTGTCGCGATTGCGCATCAAGCCACAAGATACGACGGTGGCGATTCAGGGCTTTGGCAACGTCGGCTCGCACGCGGCGAAGTTTTTGCATGAATCGGAATTCAAGATTGTGGCGATCAGCGACGTGACCGGTGCTTACTTTTGTAAGACCGGGATCGATGTGCCTGCGGCGCTGCGCTATGTCATTGACAATAAGAATCTCGCTGAGTATCCGGGCGCGGAGCGGATTACCAATGATCAATTGCTAGAGCTGGATGTTGATCTGCTGGTGCCGGCGGCGCTGGGTGGTGTGATTACCGAGAAGAATGTTGCCAAGGTGCGGGCGAAGACAATTATCGAGGCGGCGAATGCACCGGTGACGCCGGCGGCGGATGATGTTCTGCATGCTCGGGGCGTGACCATCTTGCCTGATATTTTAGCGAACGCAGGCGGCGTGACCGTGAGCTACTTTGAGTGGGTGCAGAACCAGCAATATTACAAATGGGGCCTGAATCGCGTACGCCAAGAACTGGACCATGTGCTGAGCCAGGCGTTTGAATCGGTGTATAACGAAGCTCAGACGCGTAAGGTGAGCCTGCGGACGGCGGCGTACATCATCGCGGTTAGCCGGGTTCATCGCGCCACGCTGCTTTCGGGAATTTAGGTCAACATGCAACGAGTTCGGGCTTTTATTGCAATTCCGATAGCGCCGGGCGTTTCTTCTCGCGCTGCGGAGATCATGCGGCGGCTGCGCGAGAGCAATGCGGCGGTGAACTGGGTTGCTCCGCAGAACCTGCATTTGACGCTGAAGTTTTTGGGTGAAACGCCGATCGAAGAGTCGCCGGAGATTTGTGAAGCGGTGCGTAAGGCGGTAGCGGATGCGCCGCCGTTTGATGTGTCATTTCATGGGCTGGGGGCGTTTCCCTCGGTGGAGAAGCCACGAACGATTTGGCTTGGGCTCAGCGAAGGTGAAGCGGAGGTTTGTGAATTGGCGCAGCGGATTGATGATGAACTGGCGAAACTGGGCTACGCGCGGGAGACACGGCGATTGAGTCCGCACCTGACAATTGGCCGCATTCGAGAGTCAATTCCGAGTGATCATCCGCTGCTCGACGCGCTGGTGAAGCATGCCGATTTTGATGCAAATGTGATGGGCGTTGATGAAGTCGTGGTCTATGCGAGCTTTCTGGATAAGAAGGGGCCGATCCACGATGCGCTCGGCACGGTTGAGCTTTTGGGCGTTTAGGTTTTCTTACTGAGACTTGCTTTGTATGGTTATCCCCGAAGATCTCGTGTATCGCCCCCGACTGCCGAAGAGTTATCGGCCCAAGATTGGGATCATTGGTTGCGGTGCGATCACGGTTGAGCATTTGGCGGCCTATCGCACGGCGGGACTTGATGTGGTTGCGCTTTGCGATGTGGATGTCGGCCGGGCCCTCAAACGGCAGAAGGATTTTTTTCCATCCGCGAAAGTTTATTCGCAGTGGCGGGAGGTGACCGATCGGGATGATATCGAAGTTGTCGATATCACGACGCACCCGCGCGAGCGTGTGGCGCTGGTGGAGGGCGCGCTCAAGGCTCGCAAGCATGTGCTTAGCCAGAAGCCTTTTGTGCTGAATCTCGATGATGGCGAGCGGTTGGTGGAGCTAGCCGCGAGGCAGAACGTTAAACTCGCCGTGAACCAAAATGGCCGCTGGGCGCCGCATTTTAGTTTTGCTCGTGCGGCGATTGCGGCGGGGCTGTTGGGCGATGTGTCTTCGGCGCATCTTTCGGTGCAATGGGATCATACCTGGGTGAAGGGACGCGAGTTCGAGAAGATTAAGCACCTCATCCTGTATGACTTTGCGATTCATTGGTTTGATATCGTGCGATGTTTTCTCGCGGGGCAGGAACCGAAGAGGGTTTATGCGTCCTTCGCCAAGACAAAGGGTCAATCGATTCGCCCGCCGCTGCTGGCGCAGGCGCTGATCGAGTTCGACCATGCTCAGGCGAGTTTGT
The DNA here is from genome assembly GCA_046595915.1 of Pirellulaceae bacterium. GTDB lineage: Bacteria > Planctomycetota > Planctomycetia > Pirellulales > Pirellulaceae > JBKJSI01. Next base: position 12,721 of record JBKJSI010000086.1, on the reverse strand, counting down.
CTTTTGATGCTGAGACTTTGTTTGGTCCGCAAGATCGGACGGTGATTGTCGGCACTCGCGGGTCGTATGTAAGCGCCGGTGCGGATTTGAAAACGCAGCAAGTGACGCTGACGACGGCGGAGGGTGTTTATCAGCCGAAGCTCGTGGGACGATGGTTCCCTGACGGGTTTGCGGGGGCGATGGGGGAGCTGCTTTGCGCGATTGAGGAGAAACGCGAGCCAAGCAATTCTGCGGCGGATAACCTCAAGAGCTTGGCGCTTTGCTTCGCGGCGGTTGCTAGTTCGGAATCGCACATGCCGAAGTTCCCGGGCGAAGTAAGGACCATTTCGGGCATTGATCGGGAGGAATAGCGGTTGTTTCATTCGCTTTTCGACTTACGATGGAGCGATGAATAGATATGGCGAGCCCCCTGACGAACTAGAAGAACCTTCTGTCTACGCGCGGAGTCAGCGCGGGGCTTTTCGGGCGGATGCCCATCGCGACTTGGTGTGCGGAAAGCCCAAGGTGCTTTGCAAAGTGCATTTGCGAAGTCCTACGGGACATCCGATTGTTTATCGCAAACGGATCGAACAGATCGAAGGGAGCCCGAAGCCGGGTGAATATGTTGGCGTGCTCTTTGAGGGCGAGTGGCAAGGGTATGGCATTTATAACCCGCGCTCGGAGTTGGCCCTCAGGATTGTCCGATGGGGAATGGAGCCGCCGGATGATGCGTTTTGGACGCAGACGCTCGCGCAGGCGCTGAGCCTGCGAAAAGACTTGTTGCGGGTGGAAGAATCGACGAATGCTTATCGGCTCATTCACGCTGAGGGGGATGCTGTCACGGGTCTGGTTGCCGATCGATATGACTCGGTAGTTTCGGTCGAGGCGTTTTCGCTCGGGATGCTTCAAAGGGCGCAGGCGATCGGCGAGAAGCTTTGCGAGATGACGGGCGCAAAGCATTTGCGTATTCGCCCGGGTCCGCACATCGTTGCTCAGGAAGGTTATGAAGGGCAGGATTATTCGTCCGAGGGTTGCCCGGCGCAGGTCACGATCACCGAGCATGGCGTGCGCTACAAAGTGCGATTTGCTGGTAGCCATAAGACGGGCTTCTTTTGCGATCAGCGGGACAATCGCAAGCGGCTGGCGCAGTTTTGCAAGGACAAGAATGTTCTCGACCTTTGCTGCTATACCGGCGGTTTTTCGGTCATGGCAAAAAAGCTTGGTGGTGCGAAGAATGTTATTGGCGTCGATCTCGATCAAGAGCCGCTGGCGCTGGCGAAGGAGAACGCGAACCTCAACCAGGTGCGAGTCGATTTTGCTCAGAACGATGCCTTCGCTTACATGCGCGATTTAATTCGGCAGAAACGGCGGTTTGATGTCGTGGTGCTTGATCCGCCGAAGCTGATTACCAATCGCGCCAATATCGAAGAAGGGTCGGCGAAGCACTTTGATCTCAACAAGCTTGCGTTTCAGTTGCTCGCGCAAGGGGGCGTGATGCTGACTTGTTCGTGCGCGGGTCTGCTGAGTGACGACGAGTTTATGCGGATTGTGTTCACTGCCGCGCGAAAGGCGAGTCACGATCGCAAGCTGACCGATCCAGAGAATCCGCTGCGGGTGCAGCTATTTGAAAAGACGGGGGCTTCGGCGGATCACCCGGTGGCGGCGAATTGTCCGGAGGCTTCTTACTTGAAGGCGATGTGGTTGCGGGCTTATTGAGGCTGCGCCAAAGCTACTTTTGCAGATTGAGGTAGAAACCATCAAGCACGCGTATCCTTTTGCGCCTGGGGATCGCTTTCATCGAGCTTTCCAAAAAGCAGCCCGGTATCGACTTCGAATCCCGGCAGCACTTTAGCGCCATCGAGTTTTCCGCCTTCGGAAACGACCCGCACGTCCAGTGCTGAGTTATAGACGGCGACGGTGCGCTGCCGTGGATCGACCATCCAGAGGAGTTCAACGCCGGCATGGAAATACTCACGGCGCTTGCGCGACATTTCGCCATAGGTATTGCTGATGCTGAGAACCTCAATCACGAAATTGGGAACGACAGCGGGAATCGGCTTGCTTGGAATCTTGCCGCCGGGCAAGCGCGCCCATGCGACGAATGCGACGTCGGGGCCTCGCACGGTGTCGCTAAATAGTTGCATCATTCCATCGGGGCCGGTAGCGATGCCAAGTTTATGAACTTCAAGGAAGTTGGCTAACCAATGAATTAATACACTGGCGAGAAACGATTCTTGAAATCCCACAGCTTTCTCCACCAACGTCCCATCGACTAGTTCGCAGAGTTTTCCTTGTTCGTCATGGGCGCGAGTTACATCGTCGCAGTTAGCCTCGCCCGGGGGGGGTGTGGTTAAAATGCGCGACAACGGAATATTTCCTAAATCAGCGAGTCGATCTTCCCAGGTGGCCGCCAAAGCTAGATTCGGCGCGTAAGCCGACTGCTTGTTCTCGGGATTAGTTTCATTTTTGCGAATCATAGGCGGCGCCTCCGAAACCAATTATAGTCGGGGCGATGTTTTCTGTTCTACAGGCGTTTGCCTTTACGCCGCTGCCGTCTTCACCGCTGAGCTGTTAAAGGCGGGTCCAACGCCACTCAGAAGTGGCAGCCAATGGAGCTCCTCATGGATGGCAAGCTCGCTAATTCGCCAGCGCACACATCTATTAACGCTATGGGGTCGCCAGCGTCATTCCGCCACTAGGTGCTATCTATTGATTTGCGGTCATTGTTGGCTCATCGGGCGCGCCACCTTCCATTTTCTCTGGAGCGGGCGGCGGGACTTCTTCGGCGGGTTTTGCGGGAACGGGGACGTAGTCACGGGGGTGCGTTACGCCAGGCATGGGGCCAGCTGGATCGAAGGCGGAGCCGACTCGCCCGTAGAATCGATCTTCACGGGGAACGCGTCCACCGTAGCCGGCATAGGCGTAGTCCCACGGCGTGCAGCAGAGGGAGCAGCCGGAATGGCCGAGACAAATTAAGAGCATAGCGCACGCGGCGATTCGCTTCATGGCGGCAATCCTCAAGTCAGGTCGGCGCCGCCCTCGTTGCGATGAATCAATCGCGGGCGCGACACCGGCTGGCGAGATTTTCGGCCTGATCGCGAAGCTCGCTTGAGAAAATATGCCGATGAGGCGAAGTTTGAGATCGCTGTCACCGACTTGCTACCGCTCGTTGGCGGTCGAGGCAGGGCAGGGAATGTGGCGTCAATTAGCTTAAGCCTAGTAGCATCTCTAGCGAATCGATACTGAGACTTGCACCAAAACCCCCGTAATGGGGGATATCGCCGAGGCGAGTGTGGGTAGGCCGGGCAAAAATGATGTAACGAAGAGCCAACTTTTTGGCATTAGTTCAATTGTCAGGCTTGAAGTGGACATTAGGTTTTCGTAGTGTGATAGCGAGATCAAAGCGATGCTATCAACGCCCCCTAAGGGGCTCGGTCCCACCACTGTAATCCAGATTGGGTTGATAGGGTGACACTTGGGCTGAAGTCAGCAACGCTAGCACTAACCGGGAGGATGATAGATATGTTCCGTCGCGCATTGATTTTGGGTGTCTTATCAATCTTGGGTTTTGCGCTCGCGACTGAAGCGGAAGCATGCCATCGCTGTCATGGGCGGCGCGGCTACAGCGTCTCGGGCTGTGGTTACTATTGCCACGGTAAAGGGTATGGCGGCGGTTATCGCGTAGTGAAGGTCTATCGCACGGTGAAAGTTCCCGTGCAAACGTGTTCAACGAGTTGCGCCACGGTGGTTGATCCCTGCAACCCCTGCTGCACCAAAACGGTTCCGATTCAGACCTGCAGCACCACTTATGTCATGCAACGTCAACTGATCCACACGCAAGTTGTCCGCAGTGGCTCGATCTATGGCAACTACACGGATGGCACGCGTCGCCAAGTTGTACCGGGCATCCAAGGTTACGGTGGAGTTGGCTACGGGGGCTATGGCGGCTATCGATCGCCCTATCGCGCCGGCTATGGAATGGGAGGCGGATATCACATGGGTGGCTACGGCGCGGCTGAAAAGGCCGTTTCCGTTGTTGCCAAAAGCAAAGCCGTCGAAGTAGCAGAAGCGAACAATACCCAGCGCGTCGCCGTTGCTTTCTAGATTTCAGCAGCTCAATCACAATCGATCGAAGCCTCGCTCACTTTTCGTGAGCGAGGCTTTTTTCTTTTCACTCCGCTGCCGAAGGCTAGAAAATCTGCCACAATGTGCGGCAGCCCCATTTCTTACCGGAGCGCACGGGATGTCCCAGGTCGTCGAAGAGCAGATTCTTGTTACCCCAACGCGATTGTTCCATGAGCTGGGACACTTCCAAGGCTTTTCGACCGAAGCCGATCGATATTTGCCGACGCTCCTTGCGCCTGAGAACAATGAGTTCCGCTCGCGACCGGAAATGGAGCTCGATCCGACGTTCAAGCAGCTCATTCCTTATGTGCTGCTGATGCATCGCGATGAGCAGGGGGTTCCTTCCTTCTTTCATTATCGTCGCGGCCAAGGGCAGGGCGAAGCGCGGCTCCGCAAAAAACGCAGCATTGGCATCGGGGGGCATATTTCGCTGATTGATGTCGACTCGGAAAATCCCTACGAAGCAGGCATGCGGCGCGAACTCGAAGAAGAAATTCGCATTGAAACGGGCTATCGCGAAGAGCGTCTCGGGCTGATTAATGACGACCTTACGGAAGTGGGCAAAGTTCACCTGGGCGTGGTTCATCTCTTTGAGCTCGATGCGCCGAATGTCCAGCCAAATGAGCTCGATATCGCAGAAACTGGGTTCGCTCCGCTGAGCGAGCTTCTCGCGCAGCGCGAGGAGTTCGAAACCTGGTCGCAGATTTGCCTTGATATGCTCAAGAGCAAGTTCTAGTTCGCCGCCTAAGGGACGCATTGAGTTTGACGGAAGCCACTAGTATCTATCTCGATCACCACGCCACTACGCCGCTCGACCCGCGCGTGCTGGCGGTAATGATGCCTTATCTGACGACGAAGTTTGCCAATGCGGGTAGTTCGTCGCATGAACCGGGGCGAGTGGTGAAGGCGGCGGTGGATGACGCCCGAGAGCGGGTGGCGCATTGCCTGAACTGCGATGCCAATGAGATTGTGTTCACGTCGGGCTCGACGGAAAGTAACAATCTGGCAATTCGCGGGTCGGCTGAGCGCTCAAGGCGAAAAGGCAATCATGTTGTCAGCGTGCTGACGGAGCATCCAGCGGTGCTTGATCCGCTGGAGCGGCTTGTTCGAGTCGGGGTCGAAGTCTCGCTGCTGCCCACTCAATTGCAGAGCGATGCGACGCCTGGCCAGCTCGATCCTGAAGTCTTTCGCAGCGCAGTGCGGGATGACACCTTCTTGGCATCGGTGATGTGGGCCAATAATGAGATCGGCGTGATTCAGCCGATCAGCCAGATCGCTGAGATTTGTCATTCGAAGGGGGTGACCTTTCACTGCGATGCGACGCAAGCCGTCGGCAAGCTGCCGATGAATCTGCGGGCGACGCCGATTGAGCTGCTCAGCTTCTCGGCGCACAAGTTTTATGGACCCAAGGGCGTTGGAGTGCTCTTCGTCCGTCGCAAGCCGAAGCCAGTGCGGCTCGCGCCGCTTGTTGAAGGCGGCGGACAAGAACAAGGCCTTCGCAGCGGAACGCTCAATGTGTCTGGCATCATTGGACTGGCGACGGCGCTGGAGATTGCCGTCAATGAGATGGAGACCGAACAGGCGCGGCTTTCCGCACTTCGCGATCAGCTCTTCACACTGCTAAGAAGCGCAATTCCCGACTTGCAGCTGAATGGTCCACCGCTAGATGCCCCGAAGAGACTCGCTGCGAACATCAATATTCATTTCCCGGGCGTCGGGGGCGAAACGATTATGATGCACACCCCGCGGGTCGCGGTTTCGAGCGGGAGCGCCTGTACCTCGGTGAATCCCGAGCCGAGTCATGTGCTTTTGGCGCTCGGTCGTAGCGCCGAGGAGGCGCAAAGTAGTCTGCGGTTTGGGCTTGGGCGATTTACGACCTCTGAGGAAATTAGGCTGGGGGCGGAGTTGATCTCCAAAACGGTCCTCGATTTGCGAAATTCGCCGCGATAATTGACGTTCGTGGAATTTGGCTCGACTTTACGTAACTGCCTGCTCTAAATACACTTAGGCCCAGTAATGCGGGGCACATCGCATTTTGGTGCTTTTCTCGCGCTGCTGAGGCGATATATTTACACATAGAGCCCTGTCAAAAAAACCAATCCACTGTCCAGATAACGCTGAGGGTCAAACGCCATGTCCGTTGTACTTACTGAAAAAGCTGCGTCTGAAATTGCCCGTGCGAAGGAAGCGCAGAAATACGGTGAGGATTACTTCGTGCGGATCGGCATTTCCGCTGGCGGCTGCAGCGGTTTTAGCTACTCGTTCGGCTTCGACAAAGCCTTCGATGAGAAGACCGACAGCAAAGCCCATTTCCATGGCGTCGATGTCGTGGTTGATCGCAAGAGTGCGCTGTACCTCGAAGGCACCACGGTCGATTTCCATGATGGCCTCGATCGCCGCGGATTCACCTTTGATAACCCGAACGCCAAGAAGAGCTGCGGTTGCGGAAGCTCCTTCCAGGCTTAAGCATCTCTAACACCACCAAGAAACAACAAAGGCCAGCGCCGCGACTTTTGCGGCGCTGGCCTTTTGCCTTTGTTATGGGAGGGTGTTTACTTTTTCTTTGGCTCTGCCGTTTCCGGCTTCATCGAGAATCCGAAAAGGTGGATACCGGTTTCGTCGCTCAATATTAAAGATCCAGCTGGCGCGATGTATTGCTCGAACTTCGAGAAAGGCGGCAGTGGACTTTCGGTCATCGCTTTGTTGACTGCGCCAAAAAACTTGTTGTTCTCGCTTCGATTTTGCAAGAAATCCTTCGAAGTCTGTTCGTTGGCTAAGTCGTAGATAAAGCGCAAGCTCTCTTCAGGGCGCTGGAACATAAAGCCAGCCGGTTTGCCGCCCTTCATGTATTTGTTGACATTCTCCGCGACCACTTTGAACTTCGGATCGCTGATCAGTGACGACGACGGATCTTGCTTGGTCAGCAAGCACTTCTCGAACATCACGGGGCGATCGGTAATCACGAGGCAATTATCGATCAGGCCCCAGGCTGGAATAGGACGCATTTCAATTCGCAAGCGACGCTGTTCCTCGGTGAGTTCGACGCCTGGACGGGTGCGAGGCTCCCCTTCGTCTCGGCTTATTGTCTTGTAATAGGTAACATCTTGAAAGGTTGCCGTCTCAATTCGATCGGGGTATTTCTCGGCGAATTTTTTCAATGACTCTGCCGCGAGCGTAACGTCCTTCACGTGGAACGCGACTACGGTGCGCTGGCTATTGAGCTTGATAGGCCGCTCGACCCATTGAAAATAGGTGCCTCGGTTAGCGAGGTTCGCCAGGATGTCGAGTTCAAAATCGACGCCGGTTGGAGTCGAGAGATTGCTTTTGATCATCGAGAGCAAACCGCCTTCGCCGCGGAAGCCATCGACCACCGTCTCAATGGCGGTGAAGGACTTTTGCACATTGACGTTGAAGGTCATGTAAGTGACACAGTCCTTGGGAATGAACTTCTCCGGCGTGACTTCGCCCGGCTCCAGGGCAATCGCTTCCATGATTCCTTTGCGCGGATTGTCAATAAGCACATGCATCTGCTGAATCGAATCAAAGTCGCCCACGCCGAGCGTGATGCTACCGCCGACGCCGAGCAGCGTGTCGAGGCCGAGCTGCGGAACCATGCCGTTGAAAACAAGACGAGTTGCGAATTGGTCATTCATGAATGACTTGATCAGTTCAAGCGGCCGCACGTAGTAGGTGATATGCGGAGGATCAGGGTCATTGAGTCCGACGCGAGCCATCACCGAGTTGTAAAGTTTGTCGGAAGCGAGCGGCGTTGAAACGACAGCTTTCGTCTCGGCGGACTTCTCACCTGACTCGGTCTTAGGCGGAGGAAGTGGAATTCCTTCCCAAATGCTCAGCATGTTCTTGGCAAGTTCGATGTTCGTAATAACCGAGAAGACGCCTTCCTTCTTGAAATAGACAAAGTCCGGCGTGTCTTTATCTTTTGCTTCGAGAACGGTGATCTCAGTCGACCCAACGGTCTCCGTTTTCTTCTTGAAGTTGCCACCCTCTTTGAGCATTTCCTTCTCAGCGCGGGCGACCAGCTTGTCGAACACGTCGAGCTTGTTGACTGCTTCGAAAAGGAACACGAAGGCCGGTGGGCCTTCCGTGGTCGAACAGATCGCTACACAGATTTCGCCTTGGGGCAGGTTTAGCAGTTCGTCAAGCGATACACCCAGCTCGGTTTCAATAACTTTGAAGGCTTCCGCGCCGGAGCCGTAAAGGTTCTTGGTAAATGGGGCAATCTCTGGGTCTTCGAGCATCCTTCCCAAGTTGCCCTGGCGACCTTTTTCGATCATCTCCGGGACATTGTTGATCCGGATCATGGCCACGGTCGTATCGGGCAAAAGCGTCGGCGTCACCGGGCGCTGGCCGAACGAAGTCGCGGCGGAAAATGCCACGCAAACCATTGATAAAAAAAGACTTAGAACGCCTCGACGCATGCTGAACATTAGCTCCAGAGTGGCTTGATCGCGGCCCAAATAGGCCAGGTGGGTTTGGCGGCTGCAATCATTACCAGCCGGATGGGAGTTGGGTTTTCCCGCGCGGGAAGAAGAATCAGAATACACACCGGCGACCTGGATATTTACAGCTCGCAGGATTAAATGTTGCCAAAGCGGGGCAAAAACAGGAAACTTCTGGCCTGGCAAGGGGTTATAACCCAGGCAAGGCTGGTAAAAGCCGCCGACTTGGTGCTATCGAGTTGGGGTTTCGCTGACCTAAGCGACGATGTGCCAATGTAAGCGCGCCGACCTGCCCACCGGAGATTTCGCCATGAAGATCCGCCGTTTCCTCGGACTAGCACTGATTTTATCGGCTCTCGCATCGAGCGCGATGGCACAACAGACTGGCGGCGGTACGGGTGGCACAACGGGGGGATCGACCGGCGGTAACACCGGCGGAACAACAGGGGGCGATACGGGCGGCGGCGGTGGCGGTGGCGGAGCCGCACTCGACGGCGACACGGAAAACACCGCGGCTGCCAAAGCAGTTGACCAGGCGATGAATAGCTTGACGACCGACAAGGTCACGAACCTTCGAAGTTCAACCCTAGGGCGTGTAGGAGTTGTCAATAACTACGGTACGGGTAATCTCGACGCGAATGGCCAGATCAGCACAACTTCGTCTGGCGGCGCGGGACCTGTTGGCGCAGGAGTTCACTTTCGCAACGCTCAAGGTCAGAGTCGGTATACCGCCTCCACGAGTTCGACTCGCGGAGGAGCAACCGGCGCAACAGGTGGCGCGGGACGAACGGCGACCGGGCTAGGCGGCGCTGGTGGAGCTCAAGGGCTCACCAATCAATTTGGCGGCACTGGCGGGCTTGGCGCTCAAGGGTCAACGACGACTGCCCGTATTCCGTTGCGAATGGGCGAAGGCTTACAACGACCGCTAGTTACTGCTTCGTCATCCAGCTTGGTGTCTTCTCAAATTCAGTCACTGCCGGCCCTCGGTCGCGCACCACAGGTTCAGGTCCAGACCGCGGGGCGCGTCGTGACGCTGAAGGGGACAGTGGCGACCCAGCGCGAGAAAGATCAACTGACTCGGACGGTAAAGATGCGTTCGGGAGTTGACTCCGTTGTGAACCAAATCGTCGTCCGCGAGCAGAGTTCGCCTTCTGATCAATAAAGCCTGCGAGAGGCACGGCTTTTTCTTGGGTGTACGTCGACCCAGGAGTCTGGACATATTCCTCCTCTTCTTCTGCGGGCTCGCGATAACTAGTTCGTTGTGTTGGCGCTGCCGCCTGATCGCGTGGTTCTGGTAGCGATTCCTCATTGGCCGGAGGCGTCGTTTCGTTTAGGGCCTTGATCATGGAGTCGGTGAGCGGAATCTCTTTCGATATTTGGCGGCGCGATTTGATTTCTGCCTTCACTTCGGGATCGACCCACTCTCCGGGCGTTTTCCCCGAATAAAGCAACGCTGCAATTTCGTCGGCCTCTTCACCATACTGGTTTTCGAGCTGCCTCTTGAGGAATCGCTGCGAATCAGAGAGAGGCTCGACTTTGGACTTCTTTTTCTTGCCGGCGAGCGTCATGAGGTCCATCGTGCCTCGAATAACGTCACCCGAGCTGGAAATGAACTTCGGCAGGAGGCTGATTTCACGCTCCTCACCACCGACAGCGTCCCAGGGAAGCCACACGCTGTAAGAATCCCCCAATTCGGACTTGCTGAAGTAACTGGCGAATTCTTCTTTGCGATAGGTAAAGATCTTATCCGGTTCGCCGCGCGAGGCAGTTTCAACACTCTTGTCGGTATCGTCATAGGCATAGACGGTAAGCTCGCCATCGGCGCGAACGGGCTTGCCGAACTTGTTATAGAAATAGACGCGCCCGCCGAAGCCACGGATAGGCTTTTCGCCTCCGCTGTTGAGCATCATCTCGGACCAGAAAGTGACAATCCGCACGGGTTGGATCTTCTCTTGCTGCTCACGTTTTTTTTCTTTAGACCAGGGAAAATCGGCGTTGAGGGAGTTCATGGTCGCGCAGCCGGTGCTGGAGATCGCGAGCAAGCAAATTAGCGCGAATGTACGCATAGGATCTAAGCTCCGGAAGATCGTCATCGATGGACTTCGTCGCTAAGTCAGCATGAGAAATGAAAATTCGAGATTAGGGGCGAGTATCGAGTCGGCGTGTGCCCGAGGAAGCCGAAGACTTGCGCGCCGGGACTTCGGTCGAGTATCCGGCGGGGTCAACCTCACGAGATCGTGTAGCGCCCGAACGCGACTCATAACTAGCGGGCTGCGTTTCATTGTTAACGGGACCGCGCGACCCACGCGGCGCCACAGGGCGGCGCGAGGCGCTGGTAGGCGAGGTAGGTCGCTCCTCGTCCTTCGGTTCCGGAGCTACCGCGCCGCGGCGGGTGGAGGCGTTGCGGGCTTTAAAGGCCGAGCGAAGTGAGGTCGTTGCACCTGGCTCAACACCGTTGTCTCGCTCCTGCGCGGCGCCTTCCCTTGGATTTTGAATCGGCGGCGACAGCGGATCGGCTGGATCTCGCGGCGGAGTGGCTTCCGGAGCGGGTTCAGCATTAGGAACCGGAGGTGAGATTTCTTCCTGGTTGGCGGGCTGATCTTCGGGGTGCTTGAGCAACGTCAGGGGCGACTGCATTGGGCCCCAGTTGGAGCGATTTTCGATTTCCGATGGAGGACCATGACCAAATGCATCGGCGTTAGGCTGGTACTTTTCTGGTGGGCACCTTTCGAAGTAAGGCGCGGGACCCGGTGGGCCAACGCATTGCTCAACGCCGCGCGGTTGCGTGTGGGGGAAGATGCGATTCATGTTCATCGAACCCCATTTGCCGTAGCCAGGGCTAAAGCCATGGTCACCATTCATTTCCACTACGTCGGCGAGGCACCAGCTCATACGTTCCGTTTCGGTTTGCTTGAGCCAGTTGAGATCCTCGCCATCCCAAATGATGTGGGGAGTCATAATCATCAGCAGTTCGGTGCGTTTAGACGACTCGGAGTTGAATTGAAATAACCGGCCAACGATCGGGATTTCCATCAGCCCTGGAATTCCCCTGGCCTGCTTTTGGTCATTCTTCGTAATTAAGCCCGCCATGATGACGGTTTGACCGCTTCGACAACTCAAGGTCGAAACAGCCTGCGTGACGTTGATGATTGGCTGAAGGACAGTGCCGTTACCCGAAGGAATGGGAATACCGTCTTGAAGCGCGCCAAGCGCCGAACGAGTGGCGTCCACCTCAATTAAGATCTGGCCATCCGCATTCACTTGTGGCGTAACGAGCAACGAGATACCAACATTTGTGCGGTCAACATTGGACGTCGTTGTATTGACGGTAACGTTTGTGGCGCCAACCAACGGAACATTTTGACCGACGAGTACCTGAGCCGGGATGCGATCGACCGTCATCACTTCTGGACGGCTGAGGATTTGCAGTCGGTTCCGTTCTTGCAAAGCACGAATCAAAATGCTAACCGATTCGCTGCTGGCAGAGAGGACGAGGCCGCCATAACCACGACTTGCGGACGTTCGTCCCAAACCAAAAGTGGTTAGTCCTTGAGGGGCTACGATCTGGCGATCGACGACGTTATTGGCGCCCGCTGCCGTGTTTCCTAGCGGAGCATTGTTAAAAGGAAATCCGGGTACCGGCGGAACGCCGATGCCGTTGAGGCCGCGATCAAACAGGATCGAGTCTTGTAGGCCAATTTCGGCGCCAAGCTCGTTGATATTTTCGAGCGAAACTTCCGCGATCAGCATTTGCACCATCACCATCGGCTGGCGAAGGTCGAGGTGTTGGATCACGCGGATCACCTCCGCTAATTTGGCGGGCGTGGCGCTGATGATCACGCTGTTGGTGACGAGTTCAGGCTGGATGAAGACTTCGCTGTCGAGCAACTCTTGGCTGCCACGCAGGAACAACTGTTGAGCTTGCTGGCGAATTTGAGTTTGCTGAGCCGTGATTAAGGTTTGCACGGCGGTGGCGACGAACTGGGCGTCGTTGTTGACGAGCCGATAGACGTAGAGCTTTCGATTGCGCGAGTCTTTGAGGTCGATATTGCTTAGCAGGGCTTCGATGATGTTGAGGTCACCCTGGTTGCCTGCCACGATCAGGCTGTTGGAGCGGCGATCGACGCCGAAGCGAAGCCGCACGAGCGGACTTTCGC
>JBKJSI010000013.1:0-6907 GCA_046595915.1 Pirellulaceae bacterium | reverse complement strand
TGTAGATCGATTCGCCACCGACGCGTTTCTCTTGATAGGACATGTCGGACCAATCGTAGCCCATCGTGCTGGGCAATTTCTCCGCAGCAAGACGCTCCATCGTGGCGAGGGCTTCGCCGGAGCTTTTGCCCGGCGCCGGGGCGCCTTGCAGCGATGCCATTGGATAGAGATTGAATCGCTGAATGATCTGAGGACCGAAGGTGCGCTCGACGCGGGCGACGGCGCCGATCTGCACCATGTCGCCGGCGCGGTTGCGCACTTCGAGGCGCTCGATATCGCGCGGCTCCATGCGGTATTCGGGCAATGCTTGGGCGCGAACTTGGAAGGTGCGGCCGAATTTGTTGAAGTCGTTTACATAGGCGGCGCCCATGTAAGCCTGGAGCGTCGAGAACACGGCGGTCAGCGGCACATCGAGGTTTTTCACTTTGACGCGATCGACTTCGATGTTGAGTTGTGGCACGCCGGGGCGGAACGTCGAATTGAGTCCAACGACGCCTGAGTCTGGCTGTCGTGCGGCGGCCATCACTTCGCCCATGGCATCACGGAGCTCGTCGAGACCGACGCCGGCGCGATCTTCTAGTTGCAGTGTGAAACCGGCTCGTTGTCCCAGGCCGCGAATCGAGGGCGGGGGAAAAGCGAAGATCATCGCTTCGGGAATTTCGGACATCTGTTTTTGAAATTCGCCAAGAATCGCCATCTGCTGAAGATGAGGCGCCTTACGCTTATCCCAGCCATCCATGCGGCAGAAGATGGTCGCCGCGTTAGAAGCCGAGCTGCCATCGAGCAACGAGAATCCACCGATCACGAAGTAGTCGGTGACTCCCTCCAGCTTGTCTAATTTCGCGTTGACCATATCGGCCACTTCGCGGGTGCGCTCTTGAGAAGCCGCATCGGGCAACTGCACGGCCGCGATGAAATAACCTTGGTCCTCGGTTGGCAAGAATCCGGTGGGGGTTTTCAGGTACATATAGCCTGTGCCGCCGACAATCGCGAAGAAGACCAGCATCACCGCCCAACTGAAGCGAGTGAATTGCCGCACGATGGCGACATAGACGCCTTCAATGCGGTCGTAGACCCAGTTGAATCCGCGATAGAAGAAGTTCTTCTTGGGATTCGGCTTGCGTAGCCAAAGCGCACATTGCGCGGGCTTGAGCGTTACCGCGTTGATCGCGCTGATGATAGCGGTCGCAGCGATGGTGAGCGCGAATTGTCGATAGAGTTGGCCGGTAATGCCGCCGAGAAACGCGCTCGGTATAAACACCGCCATCAAGACGAGCGTGATGCCAATGATCGGGCCGAGCACTTGGTCCATCGCCTTGATCGTTGCATCGTGAGGCGTGAGACCATGCTCCACACCATGCGCTGCCGCTTCGACGATCACGATCGCGTCGTCGACGACGATACCGATGGCGAGCACTAGACCGAAGAGTGTGAGCATGTTGACGGAAAAACCGAGCGCCGCTAATGCGGCGAAGGCGCCAATGATCGTCACCGGCACGGTCGTGGCTGGAATAAGCACGGCGCGCCAGTCTTGCAGAAAAACGAGGATCACGATGAGTACTAGCACGCCCGCTTCGATAAGCGTTTTATAGACTTCATGGATCGAGGCATCGACGAACTCGGTCGTATCAATCGGGTAGTCGAACACGAGCCCTGGCGGAAAGGTCGCTTTGAGCTCGTCCATTGCGGCGCGAACGTTGTGGGCGACAGAAAGAGCGTTAGAGCCTGGGAGCTGGAAAATGCCGAGACTCGCCGCAGGACGGCCGCCTTTGAGCGAGAATTGATCATAAGTTTGGGCGCCGAGTTCGATCGTCGCCACATCTTTGAGATAGGTAACGCGGCCGCCATTCTCTGATTTGATGACAATTTCGCCAAACTGCTTGGCATCGCTCAAACGACCGAGAGCGGTGACAATATACTGGAAGTTCTGGCCATCCTTATACGGCGCCTGACCAACCTGGCCCGCCGCGACTTGAACGTTCTGTTCCGCGATCGCAGCCAACACATCTTGGGTCGTCATGTTGCGCGACTTGATCTTCTCGGGATTGAGCCACACGCGCATGCTGTAATTGCTGCCGCCGAAGGTCACGACGTCACCCACGCCTTGCACTCGGCTCAAGCGGTCGCGAACGCGCAGATTCGCGAAGTTCGATAGAAAGATGCTGTCGAAGTTCTTACCTTTGTCGAGATCGCCGGTAAAGCTGATCACGAGCGTCATATTCGACGACTGCTTCTTCACCGTCACGCCCTGACGGCGAACTTCTTCCGGCAAGAGCGGCTCGGCGATCGAGACGCGATTTTGCAAAAGCACTTGTGCTTGATCGAGGTCGGTGCCGATCTCGAAGGTCGCTGTTAACTGATAGCCGCCGTCGCTGGAGCAAGTCGACGACATGTAGAGCATGTTTTCGACTCCGTTGACCTGCTGCTCGATCGGCGCGGCGACGGTGTCGGAAACGACTTTGGCATTCGCGCCGGGATAGCCTGCGGTGACAACAACGGTCGGTGGAGTGATTTCTGGATATTGCTCGACCGGCAAACGCCACAGAGCGACGGCGCCGACCAGCATCGTCACAATCGCGATGACATTCGCAAAGATCGGGCGCTCGATAAAAAACTTAGAAAACAAGTTTATTCTCCCGCTTTGGCCGCAACGGCGGCGCTAGATTTCTCGGGAGTCCCTTCCGCAGTTTTTGAAGGCTCATTCAGGAAGTCCTTCTCGACGCCTGGAAGCGTCTTCGCCTCTTCCGGTGTCACCGAAGAGTCAATGCGCGCCCTCTGTAATCCGTTGACGACCAGCGAGTCGGTGACCGCAACACCCTCCTCGACGATACGGAGTCCATGGGTGCTCCCACCCAGCTTCACATCACGACGTTCAATAACATTCTTCTCCATCTTGTCCCCTACTTTCTTTTCAGGGATCACCACGAGCAAATATTCTCCCTGTTGATCGACGCTAACCGCCCGCTCGGGCACCATCACTCGCTCTCGCTCCTTGCCGAGCGCCACCTGAACTCGAACGAACATCCCTGGCTTCAATTTTTTGTCCGGGTTCTTAAACAAGGCGCGGCGCAACTGAGTGCCTGTGGCTTGGTCGACGCCTAGTTGCGTAAAATCCAGTTTCCCTGAAAAAGGGAATTTTCCGTCATTCGAGAATCCCAGCATGACGTTGTCCGCTAGGGCTGGATCTAGCTCCGCCGCAGTCTTGTCGATGAGCTGCATGTCATTTTCGTTCACGCCAAAGTAGGCGAAAATCTCAGAGAAATTCTCAATCGTCGTGAGATTCGTCATTTGCGATTCAACAAGATTGCCTTCATCAACCAAGTGCCGCCCGATGCGCCCGCCGATCGGGGCGAGAACTTTGGTGTAGCTCAGGTTGAGTTCCGCCTGTCGAATGGAAGCCAGCGCCGAATTGACGTCGGCAGTGGCGAGCGCGACGTCAGCGCTCTTGAGATCGCGTTCTTGAATTGAGAGAGCTCCTCGCGCCACCAGCGGCTCCGTGCGATCCATTTCCGCTTTCGCAAGCTTGAGATTGGCTTCAGCCTTTTCGTGAGCGGCTTTCGCCAGATCGAGCGCGACCTGAAACGGCGCCTGCTCAATCGTAAAAAGCAGATCATCCTTCTTAACGTCGTCCCCATCCTTAAAGTGGATTTTTTCCAGATACCCACTCACCCGGGCGCGAAGCTGAACCGTTTCAATCGCTCTTAAGTTGCCCGTGAACTCCAACTTCTCAACGAATTCTTTTGTAATCGGATTTTTGACGAAGACCTTCGGAGGCGGCAATGGCTCGGGGGGGGGCTTGATGCGCACACCCTCCCAGACCCGCGAAAATCAACACAGCCATAAAGCCAATTGCTGGGCGGCAATTTGCTCCAATCCGCTGATGAGGCGAGCGTGACATGGTTCTCTTATCCACCGTTGTCATTGATTTATCCCGCATTTTCGCGTCGCGCGGAGCGAATGAATTACCTAGTTAAACGCTAGTTTACACTGGACGGACCGGTCCGTCCAGTGTAAACTAGGAAAAGATGTGAGACTTTTCCGTCTGAAGCGACGATCTTGAAATTCTTGCGGCAGATGCCGTTTGGTAAAGCCAAATAGGAAGGCGACTTGGCGTGTCGGGTTCACTCTCCTCTCCCAATTCTGTTTCGAATCTAAATCCTCCCTGCGGCGCGTCAGAACCCCTGACCGAGCGTGGACGAGAGATTCTGCGTCATGCCATCGAGCGGTTTGCGCAAACCGGCTATGCCAGCACCGATGTTCAGCAGATCGCTAATGATGTGGGCATCGGCAAAGGAACTGTCTATCGCTGCTTTGCCAATAAGGAAGCGCTCTTCCTAGCTGCCGCCCGCTTCGCTCGTGATTCGGTGATGGAAGCGGTGGATCAAGCCACCTTTGGCGAGCCCGACCCGCTCACACATCTCAAAAAAGGCATGCGGGCCTTCTTGCGATATTTTGATAAGCACCCGGAAGTCGTCGAGCTATTGATCGAAGAGCGGGCGCTCACCCGTGGTAAGCGAGTAGCGACTTTCTTCCATAAATCAGGCTCTCGCAGCGATTGTTGGCACAATATTTTTCAACAACTCATCGACACCGGAGTGCTGCGCCCGCTAACGACGAGTGAGATCGAAGACGCAATCTCGCGTCATCTTTGGGGCGCGTTATTCGTCAATTATTTTGCTGGCAGCCCCGCGCCGCTGGAGGGGCAGTTTGAGAAGGTTTTGGACATTCTGATTCATGGCATCGGGGCGCCGAACGACGCCAAGCGGTAAGACACTAAAAGAAGTGAGCCTGCCGCGTTTGAGAAGCCTGACCTACTTCACACGAATTCATTGCGATGTCTTGCGCTATTGATGGGCGAGAAGCCTGCCGAATGCCAAGCCCTCGCCGTGGTTGAAAGCCCGTCAAGTCCTTACCAGGCCAGCAGATAGCGCCTCCATTGGACAATTGTCAATGAGCGGCCTATAATTGAGGTGAAAGAAGCGGCACTGCATGTCCGGTGTGGGCATGTCATAAGGAATAGTTGTACTAGTCTGTTGTGCATTCAAATCGTTTGAACTGTACTGTTGGTGCTGAAACATTGGGCCATTTTGCCCGCTTTCTGGAATTTGGAAGTTTGCGGCCCGGTGGCCGCGCTGTGGCTGATTCATTTCGAATGCTGTTTATTTGAGACTGAGTGACACGGCAAAGATCTATTACGAAAAGAGAACATGAGGAATCGAGAATTAGAAGACAGGGTGCTGGCCCATGTGAGCCGCCCCGAGTATCGGCCCGTTAGGCCGAAAGTGATCGCGAAACAGCTTGGGTTAGATGATGAAGGATTTGCCTCTCTCAAAACCAGCATCCGCCGATTAGTTAAATCACACGCCCTCCGCTGGGGCCCACGGCATTTGGTCATGACGCCCAAGACCGATGCCCCGCAGAAGCAAACTGAACCAACTTCCGCTCCGTCACCGGTCGCTCCGCGTTTTGATTTCAAAATCGCCGAGCGCAAGGTCGACGTAGCGGATCAAGCCACGGAGGCGCCGCGACCTCCCAAGAAAATTCGCGAAGCCAAGCCCGTCACGCCAGGCGAAGAAACTCCTGTCGCGGCGAAGAAGAAACCGTCCGGCGCAAGCTCCAATGAGATCAAAGGCATCTTCCGCCGCGTCGCGAGTGGCAACGGATTCGTCCGCCCCTCCGACCGCGAGAAGCCAGCCGACCGCGCCAACGACATCTTCATTTCCCGTGACGATACCCGCGACGCCGCCAGCGGCGACACGGTGATTGTGCGCCTGACGCGCAGTCGGGTCGGCCCAAAAGGTCCACGCCAAGGCGGCATGATTGTCGAAGTGCTGGAGCGAGACACGCACCAGTTCGTCGGCGTCTACCAAGAAGATGAAACACAAGGTTACGTCCAAATCGATGGCGGCGCTTTCGCTGCGCCGATTTGGGTCGGGGACCCCGGCGCAAAGAACGCCGCGCCCGGCGACAAGGTCGTCATCGAAATCGTCCGCTTCCCATCCACCGCATGGCATGGCGAAGGCGTCATCATCGAAGTCCTCGGCGCCAAGGGAAAGCCGGGCGTCGACACCCTCTCGGTGATGCGCGAGTTCAACCTCCCCGATGCCTTCTCACCCGAAGTCCTCGAAGAAGCCCGCGCCAACGCCGCCGCCTTCAATGAAGAAGATCTCGGCGACCGCACTGATCTCCGCGATTTGACAACGATCACGATTGACCCCAAAGACGCCCGCGATTTTGACGACGCGATTTCGCTGGAGCAAATCGGCGCCGGCTTCTGGCGGCTGAGCGTACATATCGCGGATGTCGGCCATTTCGTGCCGCCCAAATCGGCCCTCGACGCCGAAGCCCGCGAACGTGCGACGAGCGTGTATCTACCCGATCGCGTTCTGCCGATGCTGCCCGAGGTGATCTCGAACAACGTCGCCAGCCTTCAGCCTGAAAAAGTTCGTTACGCCAAAACAGCGGTTATCGACTTCACGCCCGAGGGAATTCGCTGCGGCACGGAGCTTTACCGCACCGCCATTCGCAGCGACCGCCGCTTCACCTACGAAGAAGTCGACGAGTTCCTGGCGCACCCTGAGTCCTGGAAGGAAAAACTCTCGCCCGAAGTCTTCACGCTCCTCGAGCGCATGCGCGATTTAGCTCGCCTCCTTCGCGGCCGCCGCATGGAAGGCGGAGCAATCGACCTCAATCTCCCCCAAACCAAGATCGATCTCGATCGCGATGGCCGAGTCTGCGGCGCCCATCTCGATTTGCAGACCGAAAGCCACCAGATCATCGAAGAGTTCATGCTCGCGGCGAACGAAGCCGTGGCCACGGTGCTCTCGAACAAGCAGATTGAGTTTCTTCGAGAGCACCGTGGCCACGGCTTCGTTCGCCGCGAGCATGAACTCTTCGATGATCTGGT
>JBKJSI010000800.1:0-3129 GCA_046595915.1 Pirellulaceae bacterium | reverse complement strand
ACGGCCGACGCTAAGTCACTCAAATGTGATTTGCAGGTGCGGCTCGCCCGCGAGAGTTGTGATTGGCTTAGTCAGCCGATTGTGAACTGGCTTGCGGAAACAGTGACACGGGCGGTGCGGGTGGAGTTCGATCGCTATATCGATGCGGGGGATTTGGCGCAAGCTCAGGCGCGGACTGCGAAACTGGAGCAGCATTTGGGGCAGTCGGGTGGGTTTGTGGGAATGGATCTTTAGGATTCCAGTGCCGACACAAAGTCCCGCTCCGACCGTGACTACTTCTGTGGCCTCCCTTGGCTCTGTTTTGCGAATCGCAATTGTCGCTCGTTTGATGAGCGGATTACGCTAGCCCCGGCGGCATTTCGCCTGCTTACGGCATCTCGATAACGGTGACCTGCTGCATGTGCGGGGCCTTTAAAATTTCTTTTAGGGCGGTCGCGCACCGCGGGGTGGCTGGAGCGGTTAGCTTGTGAGGAAAAGCCGGTCGAGGTGTTTTGGCTGGGACAGGTTTGCAGGAACTTGGTGTTTTTGGTGGTGGTACTTTGGCATGGGTTTCGGAGATTGGGGCCACCTTGGTGAGAGCGCAATAATCACAAGCCGAATAAGTCCTTAACACTGATCAACCAGCGCGACAGGTCATTTTCGCCGGTTTTCTGGCACAAAATGATCAAGCGGTAGACCAATTCTTGCCTGATACATGCAGAATCTCAACTGAAGATGCTCAGCCCAAGGGGTCTTTAACTTGGTTCGTCGCTTTGGAGAATCTTCGTCTTTCCCAAGTATTTGGCGATAAGCCTCAAAAGATCTCACTGCAAACACTCGTCTAAAGTCTAACAGCAATGCAGGAAGTCCTTCACGAGCAAGATCGGCAGTATCTGATACATCGGCCAAGTATTGATAACGCTCGTTTTTGTTGTTTAGTATCGGCTTCCAACGATCGCTGTTTATGCCTTGCCTTTGACGTGACGCCTCTGCGTTATTGGCCGGACAAAAGAGAATACTCACTAAGTCTCTGTCCTTGCGTTTGGCACCTTCAAAACCTTGCCAATCTTGCTCTAAGTCGCAATCCTGCGTCATGACGACGGCAAATTGATGGACTATCGGCGTTGCGCCATCAACAACATTTTCATCGTTAGGCGCGTGGCTCGGTGCCCATTCAATCAAGTCTTGTATGATTTCGCCCTGCGACAGTCTGCCGCCAGCTATTGCAGAACGATAGATCTCGATTGAGCCCGAGGCTTCCCCCGCGTTTGAAGGTTGCTCTTGGTCTGTCGCCAAAGGTTAATCCTCCGCGACCTGAAATTCCGGCTCAACTTGCTTTTCGTACACCCTTTTAATGCTCGGAAGCACCTTTGCTCGGTGCGCAATATTGATTTGGCGAGATTTTTTTGCCCATTCCCAAGTGTCGTACAGTCGCTGCCAAATGTCGTAGATTTCCTTACTCGGAAGTTGCTCAATCAAGATGTGGCAGAGCAACCTACCGGCAATAGCTTCTCTTCCGCCGTCAGACTCGTCGCCAGTTCCTCGTTTTTCAAGTGAAAAACGAAAGCCTAAACGGTCGCGATCGTATTCGAATTCGCAAGTAGTGCCGTTTGAATTAAGGATGCGAAACGAGTTGCGGCTCCATGAATTCATGGAGCTCGTCCGTAATGCATCCTCGAAAATATCTCGCGGCATTGCGATGGAAGTATTCAATTGTGGATTTGACATGAGCGAGCTCCGTTTGCTCAACAAAAAAGTCGCAATCGATCAAATAAGCTGTTTCACTCGATCCTTCGACCTCGGCGAAACCGTGTTGCAGTCGTACTTTTGCCGACTTTTCAGGCATACTTAATAGTAGGCTCCTGAATGACTCAAGTGTGCGATCTTCAATCCCGGATTCCGCAATTTCGGCCAGGATATGCGGCTTGAGCAACCTACTCCAACTGCTCTTTTCGTTGCCTAGCTTTGATCTGACAATCAGATTTCGATAACGAAGACCAATTCGAGTTGCAAATGCAGGCTCATAAATCTCCGCAAAAGCGGACCAGGCTAACTCAAACTGTTCAAAAAATTGTTCCCAACGTCGATAGTTGCGTGAAACCAGTGTAAGGTTCGCCTTAGAAACCTCTAGAGTCTGCAAGTTGTCTTTTGTGCTGAAGTTCCAAGAGGTTGAGGCTGGAGTGGACGGCATCATCGATTCGAAAGCCGACGCCAACTCCTTAGGCACTCCAGTAAAAACGGCCCGTGAGTTCTGCTTAAGCAGGGGGAAATGCTGGCGGACCTTCTGCTGAAAATTAACGGGAGATTCCGTATCGATCCGCAGGTCAGCTGGAAAGCAAACTTGGCAAATCACATCCACTAAAGGTGATTTGCGGTAAACAACTCGATCGACCTCAGGAAATACTGTATCAACCATGCTGATCGTTGTTTGAGGGGAGAGAGTGGGAATATGAATCTTGGAATGATAACAGCAAGCAGTTCAGCGAGATATGCGTTTTCGACCTGAAAGTCTCGACCGTGCCTAAGTGGTAATGAAAACGACGGTTTTGCGTATTTTACGCCAACCAGGGCGGCAGTTCCCCGGCTTTAGGCATCTCGATAAAGCTTACCTGCTGCATGTGCGGGGCCTTCAAAATCTCTTCGAGGGCGGCCTGGGGTGGTGGGCCGTCTAGGCTCAAAACTCCGATGGCGTTTCCGCCTGGTTGGCCTATCGCGCGGCCGACTGACATTTGGGCGATGTTGACTTGATGTTTGCCGAAGATCGTGCCTACCGCGCCGATGACGCCGGGGCGGTCGTCGTGTTCGAAGATCAGGAGGTTGCCGTCGAGGTAGGCTTCTAGGCGGTAGTCGCCCAGGCGGATCAGACGGGGCATGTCGTGGCCAAAGAGCGTGGCGGCGGCGATGAAGGTTTTGCCTTCGCTGACGACTTCGACGCCCATCGAGGAGCTGAAGGCGCCCATCTCGGTCGTGCTTTGCTCGCTGAGTTGGATGCCGCGATCTTGCAGGAGGACTTCGGCGTTGACGATGTTGACTTCTTCGTCGAGCGCCCTGGAGAGGAGGCCGGCGCAGAAGGCGGAGGTGAGATGTTTCGTTTCGGGCGTGAGTGGCGTGTGGACGGTCATGTAGTCGATGGGGGGGAGCATGTCGTGG
>JBKJSI010000724.1:0-4359 GCA_046595915.1 Pirellulaceae bacterium | reverse complement strand
CCGGCAAACCGATCGAGCAACCCGGCGTGATCGAAGTGATGGGCGGCGCCAAGGATCTGAAAGACAAGACCGAGATCGAAACGAAACTCGCCCAACTCGGGACCGTGAAGGCCAAAGAAATCAAAGTCAAATCAAAGTTCCCCGACTACGACGAAAATGTTCACGAACAAGTCCTGTTCGAGCCTGCCAAGCAAATCGCGCCCGCCAAAGGCGTCGCAAAACCTGATTCCAAAAACGTGGCGAAAAAGGTGACTTCAACACCCTCATCCGCCACTGCCGCGCCGGCCGCCAAAGTGAAATGAAGCCGCTTGACGGCATTCACGAGGCCTCCTGGCTGACTCCAATTCAAATGCAAGCGACGGGAAAATAGTTCGATGACGCAACGTGAACGAAATATGGCGATCGCCGTCGGAGCGCTCTTGGCGCTCATGGCCGGCGGCTTCGCAATCTATCAGGGCTTCAGCCACTTTGAAGCGCGACAAGAAGAGGTCGAAAAGAAACGCCTTGAACTAGACCAGGCAAAAGCGGAATTGATGCAAGCGGAACAGAAAGAGCGCTTTCTCAAAAGCCTCGTTTCCCGCTCATTGCCCGCCAAAGCCCACGAATCGAGCAACCTCTACAAAGAATGGCTCCAGCGCACGCTCGGCGAAGCCAATATCTTTACCGAAAGCGTCACCCCCTCCGATACCTTCATCGAAGGCGGCAGCGCGAACGGAAAAGACAAGGAATATGGCAAGCTCCGGTTCGATATCAACGCTTCCGCTCGCCTCGATGACCTCACCGAATGGCTCCACTATTTCAACACGGTCAACTGCCTGCATCGCATCAAGAGCCTCAAGCTCACACCGATCGAAAACTCCAATTTGCTAACCGTGAAGATGGAGATCGAGACCATCTCCCTCACGAAATCGACCGCTAAGGTCTCGAAGCCTTTTGTGGATCGAAAAATCGCCGGCAAGACCGAGGCCGAACTCAAAGCCAAGTTCGCCGCCGATCATGAGCGACTCGTGAAGAGCGTCGTGGGCCGCAATCTCTTTGGCCCGCCGAACAACGAGCCCAGCCTCATGCCGATCGGCAAGATCCCCGCCACCATCGGCAAGCAAGTCGAAGTGATCGTGAAGGGCAAAGACAAGAAAGATGGCACCAACGAGAACATCGATGAGCCCCACCTCATCTATCGCATTGTCGACGCCGAAATCCCAACCTCGGAATACACCTTCGATGTGATGAAGGGAACCCTTCGCTGGACGCCCAAGAAAAAGGGCGAATTCAAAGCCACGGTCGAAGTGGTCGACGACGGCATTCCTCGCAAAGCCAAACGCGAGACCTTCACCATCGTCGTCAACGAGCCCGCCAAAGGACCACCTCCCGGTCCACCACCTCCGAAGGTCACCTTCGATGTCGCCAAGTGGGCCTTTGTCACCGCCATCGTCAATGAAGGCGGAACCGGCCAGGTTTGGATCAATGAACGCTCGACCGGAAAATCGCAAAAACTCAAAATCGGTGACGATGTCCAGTACGGCACGATCAAAGGCAAGGTCTCTCGCATCGACCCGACCGGCGTCGAAGTCGAAACCGGCGACGCCAAGTTCTTCACCAAAATCGGGCAAGCCCTCGGCGTAGCCGCCTCCCAAGCCGGCGGTAGCTAAAAACGCCGCAAAATAAGCGATATCGCTCAAAAAAGGCTTGTTTTTCACGAACTGGCCCGAACTTGCCACCCAGGGGGCAAGTTCGTAGAGAGAGGGCCCCTTGGGCCACTTTGCAAAAACAAGGGCTTTTTGGGGCGCAAGCTAGCAAACCACCCAGCTAGCGGCGTCTCGGATGCTTCTGCCCGAATCGCGTATTGCCCCCAAACAGCCCGGGTAGCCCACTTGCGCGGCAGGATCTGCTTTTTAACGCCCACTCACGTCGCAAGTCTGAAGTCCGCGCGACTTTAACGACTGCGCAAACTCTTTTCGTCTGAAGAACTTTGCCGGATATGCCGATTCTCCGGGTTACGACGAGATGCGCAGCATTGCTTTGGCGCATTGCGCTAAAGCCTTACTCGAGGGGATGATCGATATGTTCAAAGCGCGTCAGGCAGGCGAACAGCGCCAACAAGTGATGCCGAGTGCGATTTGGAGAGCGCTCGTCCTTGGTCTTGCGCTTGCGCCCGCCGCGTCGAATTTAAGCGGCGTCGCGATCGGCCAGGAGGTCGATCGTCGTCAGCAGCGCCCCTTCGCATTGCAGAACGCCCAAGCGGAAGACATCGCCCCGCAGCTGCGCGAGACGCTGAACAAGATGCCCGGCAAGCCGGAAGTCATCGTCGATGTGAATCGCAACCGTCTCCTCGTGAAAGGCGATCGCAACGCCCTCGAAGCCGCCGCCGATCTGATCGATACGCTCGACGTGAGCGAGGAGATCGACCAAGACCCCTCGACGAAACCAATCGCCCGCGGTTACAAGGTCGAAGCGAGCACCCTCGACTCGACCCTCAAGAGCCTCCGCGAACTCTACAAGACACAGCCCAGCGTCTCGATCAACGCCGACAAGCGAACCAGCAAGATCGTGGTCTTCGGCCCGCCCGAAGTGCAAGCCGAAGTCGCCAAAGCAATCAGCGCTCCACAAGGCGAAAAGCCGCAAGCCGATGAACCGAAGCTCGCCGCGCCGCGAACCATGGCGATTTCAACCGCGCCCCGCCGCGCCGCACAACAGCTCCCTTCGCAGGGGCGGTTAGAGGCGATCCATCGCTTCCAAAATCTCTCGTGGGAAGACTTCGAAGACGCCCTGCGACAAATCTGGGGCAGCCAGGTCGAAGTCACGCCCGACGAAGATCGCGAAGCCGCCGAAGTCCGCCTCGTCACCCGCGATGGCGAAACGCACTTCCTCCGCGTCGACCGCCGCCGCAACCAAATCGAAGCCGCGCAGCCCGAACCGATCACCAACTGGAAGCACATCGCCCGCGTCCTCGACGGCCTGGAGACCAAGCCGGGACAAGAGGCACAGCTTCTCACCGTCGCCAAGGCGCGCCCCGTTCACGTCAAAGAGGTCGTAAACGCTCTCCAATCGAGCTACCAAGGCGGCAAAAAAACGTTCGCCCGACAGGCCCTCCGTCGCGACCCACAGACCGCCCGCTGGGGCGGCGACCTCGTCTCCCGCGTATTCGAACAAGAGCCCGCACAAAAACCGGCCGAAGAAAAACCCGCGGACGCTCCAGCGCAGGACCAAGATCCGATCATGGAGGAATTCGATGATTTTTCAGGCATCAGCGCTGATGTTCGCATTGAGTACATCGAAGGACTCGACATTATCGTAATCAGCGGCCCTCCCAAGGATGTCGAACGAGTCAAGAAGCTGATTGAAA
Organism: Pirellulaceae bacterium; assembly: GCA_046595915.1. Lineage (GTDB taxonomy): Bacteria > Planctomycetota > Planctomycetia > Pirellulales > Pirellulaceae > JBKJSI01. Next base: position 1,016 of record JBKJSI010000724.1, on the reverse strand, counting down.
TGCTCGACCAGACCACAGAGGGTTCCGAGCCCGATGTTCAGATTGTCCAGCTTCAGCACACCAATAACGAAGTACTCGCGCCGCTCCTCACGCAAATTAATGACCAGGTGCTCGCCAATCGCCAGGGCCGAGTCACGATTCTTCCCTTGGGCAAGCCGAACGCCATCTTGCTGATTGGTCAAAAGGGAAGCGTGTCCGTACTCGAGAGCTATATCAAACGACTTGACGTCGAAATCCCACCAACCGACGAATACCGCGTCTTCAAACTGAAGTTTATCCCCGCCGCCGACGCTGAAACGGCAATCCGCAATTTCTTCACCAACAATCCCGGCCAAGGCGCCCAACAAAACCAGGGCCAAGGACAGGGCCAAGCGAATACCAACGTTCGTCCAGGCCTGGGTACTCGGGTTCGCATCATCAGCGAACAACGCAGCAACTCGCTGATCGTCCAGGGCGGCGCCGGTGATCTTCGCGCCGTCGAAGCATTGCTCAAAGATATTGATGTCGAGGATTCGCCCTCGGTGGCTGAAGTGCGCATCTTTCCCTTGAAGACCTCGCTCGCCACCGATCTCGCACCGATCCTGCAAGCCGCCATCAGCGGACAATCCTCACAGGGAAACGGCCAAGGAAATCAGGGGCAGGGAAACCAAGGCGGACAAGGAAATCAAGGAGCTGGCGCCGCGGGCGCAAATGGACAGCGATCCGCCTCTCTCCAGTTCTTGCAAGTCAACAAGGATGGCACGAAAACGATCGACTCGGGGATTCCCACGAATGTCGTGATCGAGGCGGAGCCTGCTTCGAATCAACTCGTTGTCCGCGGCCCCGCCCGCACGATGGACCTCGTCGCCCACCTTATCGAACAGCTCGATGGCGTCGCCAAAGTCGGCGCCTCGATCAAAGTCTTTCAGATGCAACACGCCGACGCCCAACAGGTGCTCACGAACCTGCAAACGTTGTTCGGTGTGACCAACCAGGCGGCCGGAGCCCAACAGCAAGGCGCCGCGATGACCTCGCCG
>JBKJSI010000559.1:0-5202 GCA_046595915.1 Pirellulaceae bacterium | reverse complement strand
CAAGCGGTCAGCGCAGGCCGAAAGTGGCTCGGCAGCCCCTGGAACTTTAAACAATATGGCCAGTCAGGTTTGTGGGTGAGCGACCTGTTTCCGCAGGCCGCGAAAGTGATCGACGAGTTGTGCGTCATACGATCATTGACCGGCGAAACACCCCTGCATGGCGCGCAGGCGCTCCTCATGCACACGGGGCGCTCAATCGCCGCCGCGCCGAGCATGGGATCGTGGATTTCGTACGGACTCGGCCGGGAGAACGAACAGCTTCCCGGCTATGTGCTGCTAAACAATGATTGGATCCCCAACGGCGGATTTCAGAACTTCGCGAGTTCCTTTCTGCCGGCCACGCATCAAGCCGCGCTGGTTCGAGCCAAGGGAACACCGGTCGACAACATCGTTGCTTCCGATCCCGCCAATGTGCAGCGAGCCAAGCTCGACTTCCTGCGACAGCAAGACCGTGCGTTCGCTCAAGCGCAGGGAGATTCTGACGCGATCGAATCGAGCATTCGCAACTACGAGACCGCTGCGCGGATGCAGACGCTCGTGCCCGAGCTGTGCGATGTTTCCTCGGAGACGGCGGAGACGCTAAAACTCTACGGGGTCGACCGCGAAAATGACTTCGACAAATTCTACGCACTCCAGTGCCTGCGGGCGCGGCGCCTTGCTGAATCGGGCGTTCGGTTCATCGAAATCACTTGCCCTAGCACGCACGCGAATAATTCCCCCTGGGATCAACATGGTGAGCTGAAGCTGCGGCACGCGGAGAACGCGCGCATCACCGATCAGCCAGTCGCGGCGCTGATCCTCGATCTGAAACGCCGCGGGCTACTCGAAGACACGCTCGTCGTTTGGGCGGGTGAGATGGGCCGAACGCCGCACAGCGCCGGCACGGATGGCCGCGATCACCATGTGAGCGGATATACGATCTGGATGGCGGGCGGCGGAGTCCGCGGCGGCATGGCGTACGGAGCGACCGACGAGATGGGGATGAGCGCGATCGAAAATCGGCTCGATATCCATGATATTCACGCCACGATCCTGCATCAGCTTGGCTTGGATCACCAGCGGCTGACGTATCGCTTCGGCGGGCGCGACATGCGGCTCACCGACGTACATGGCCGCGTCATCAAAGAGATCCTCGCCTGATGCTGACCTCAGTTTGCGGCCTCGAATTGCGGGATTGGATTAAGGCATTGAATTACAGCATTCGACGGTGGCACTCGATTCCGCCGCGATCGCTACAGCTTTTCGTTCTTGATGCAATAGACCCGAGCTGACGTGCGGATTAGTAGCCGATCTCCGGCGATAGCTGGCGTCGCCATGCACATGTTGTCTTACGCCAGCGAATTGGTGTGGAGGACTTCGAATTAGTCGGCTGCCTTGAGTACAAAGGTCACGCCATCTTCGTTGAGGAAAAAGACTTTGCTGTGCTGACAGCTACGACATTTGGAAGTTTTCCGCGCGAGTTCTCGCTTTGTTGGATGCAGGAGGCTAGAAAGTGGCCAAGTCCGGACAAGACAATCGCGGCTGCGACTCATTGCTCTCCAATGGGTTGGAGGGAATCACCAAGGCCAAGGGACCAAACGCGAAGCCATAAACAACCTGCCTCTAGCAGTCGATGAATTGACCAATAGGTAGACCATGAGCGAAGACATCTTTGTCCGCCCTTCCGGCACCACGGACTTGAAGAACATTCGGTATTGCGCTTGGGCAGAACCACAGCCATACCAGGCGGTCGGCAATGCAGTTCCCTATCGCAAGCCGCTTTTAAGAGACATTTCGGACGGGCTGTCCAACACCATGCTCGTAGGCGAACGAACTGGAAGGCCCGACCTCTATCGCAAGGGCCAACTTATTGACAGCTATCCTTACTTAAACCCAAACGAAGGTATGGACCACCATCAAGCGGCCTGGGGCATAAGCACCCATTTCTGGTGGCTGGTATTTTGGCACGAGCAACCGATTAACGCCTCTAACGCACAAGGGATTTACAGTTTTCACTCGACGGGCGCAAATGTTGGTTTTGCCGATGGTTCGGTTCGATTCTTATCGGAATCAATGAATCAAGATACCCTCAACGCAATGGCAACTCGTTCCGAAGGCGATTTGGCAAGTCAAGAATAATAACTGCTTAAGATTCATTGTACGTCGGTATGCTTCTTGCTTTCGGTATTTCTCACGTCGATCAAATTCAGTTCCCACGCGGCCGTAAGGGATGTTCAATCGGGAGTGGTTAACCAACTTTTGCTAAGGCGATCAGGAGCGAAGTTGCGCAAGTGCATGCCGAGCCTCCTTTGTGAGTGCAGACTTAGAGGCTGCTACCTTGGCGTACCAGTGCGTCGCTCTATCGGTACTAGGCGGAACACCGTCACCAAACTGCAACGCTGCGGCGACGTTGTATTGCGCCTCGTGGCCCCTTTCTTAGTGCGATCAAATTGCAATCAAAGGCTCTTTTGAGTTGTCTTTTAACACCCAATTCTATAGTAATCTGCACTTTAGGCCATCACGCACACAGTTTCATGAGGCTTTCCACGAGGGTGCGTAATTTTCGTGCTTCGGCAGTCGCGGAGTTATCCTGCGGAAATTCATTTTGCAGCATTTCGCGGGCGAAAGTGCGGCGTTTGTCGGCGTGCGACGGTCGGCGCGCAGCATTGTCCCAGGGGCGAGCGCTACGGTCGCTCAGCTCGGCTTGCGGGCGATCCCAAGCGGCGAGTTCCACGAGCGTGACCATCCACTGATTGAGACTCCAGCAGCCGATGTTCGACCAGACGTTGCGGACCTGCTGCTCGCCGGCGCCCCAGACTTCTTTGACATCATGAAAGCTTTCCTCAATCGCCCACCGCGCGGCGATCGTTTCTAAAATGTCCTTGACTTCAATCTCCGGATCGGTGCAGAAGTACGCCGCCCAGCCGTTGTCATAGCGCAAGATCACGACGCGAATCCAACCGTCGGTCAGCTTCGAGAGCGCCGTAAAGGTTTTGTACTCGTGGGTCACCTGCTTGCCGCGTCCGTCGTAGGTCATGGTTTGCCAACCGCCCTGATGTGCGGCCCGTTTGGCCAAGTCGATCCGCAGTCCATATTTACGCGGGCGGCCGCGCTGGCCCGGCTTCCGGTTCGGCGGCGCTAGGTACAACTTGGCGTTCCGGCGAAGGCGGCTAAAAACGACTACATCCAGCGCGAGCGCGGGGTCGAGAAAGGGCCGCGCCGCATAGGCTCCATCCACGACAATCCAGATCATCGCGCTAACTCCCAGCCCCCGCAGCGTCTGCACGCACCAGGTGACGAGTCGGGCCGCCAGAACCAGTTTCGTCTCGAATTTCCAAGGGTATTTCTGCTGAAGTGATTCAACATCCTGTTCGCGAACGTACAACAAGGATCGCAACGGTAAAGCAATCACGCCCCACAGTGGATGCTGGGCTAGATAGGCCAGAGTGACCCAGTTGTGACCATACAACCACTCGCCGTCCGCCGGCCCGGGCGTGGGATTGTGATGCACGCCGGCGCCTTCGACCCACCGTCCGAATCGCTTGCTCGGCGAGTCATCAACCGCCACTCGGATTCGCCCGTCGGGGCCGATCGCGAGTTTCTTCACGACCTGCGACAGCACCACTCGAGCCAGCGGCTCAGCCTTCTTCCCCACTTGAATCAAGCAGTCGTAGAAACAATCCCAGTCATCGCGGACTCCCGCCGCGACGAACCAGGCAGAGGCGGTGCGCCGATCATCGGCGAGCATCATGCCCGCCACCACGATGGCCAATCTCCAGGCGCTTCGATGATCCAGGACGCATGCCAGCGACTTCACCCCTTGAGCCAGTTCGCCAACCAAAGGGAATCGGGCTCGCTTGGTTTTTCGCCGCCGCGCATCGGGCTGCATCAAATTCGACCACCGGTCATGCAGAGAGGGCGTCGATCTCTTGTGACGCGGTTGTCGACGCTTCGACTGCGGTTTACGCTTAGCCATCCTTGGCTCCCTTGGTTTTGTGTTGTTGTGATAAGCCACAACATCAGGGAGAGCCAAGGTTTTCTCAAATAGCAATCTCACGCCGGGCGACGAGAGAATCGCCTAAAGTGCAGTATAGTAATAGCATCGAACAAGTTCAAATATGCACGGCACATCCCGGAGCATTGCCCTCGGGGATACCACAAATTGCAGCCGATCCGGTTCCGCAGAACGTTTCATAGTCGCCATCATCATCAGGTGACTCTCGATATTCAGAGAACTCCGTCTTTGTTTCATACGGCGACAAGAGCGCTGCAAGTAATTGGTGGCAACTCGAAAAGTCATCGTGCTCCTCAGCCAGTGAGAGCGCCACTTCGACGCGATGGTTTCGCGGAATAATCGCTGGATTGGCAGACTGCATCAAAGTCCTGACTAATACTTCTGATTGTCCGTCACGACAAAGGCGATCTCGCCATTGAGCATGCCAGGTTAGAAAACCAGCCTCCAGGTAACACTCGCCGACTAGAGGACCGGCAGACGACAGATCGCGGAACGTGTTCGTGAAGTCCGCGCGAGAGCTCTCCATCCAGTTGAGTAGCGTGTGAATCAATTCTCCATCTCCTGCCTCAGCAGATTGCAGGCCCAACTTCTTTCGCATGCCTTCCAAACCAATATTGCTCAAAGAGCGAAGGAAACTCGCCGAGAACTTCATTGGCAATGGTGATGGCGCGCGTTTGTTCTTCGCCCAAGAGTGGCAGCAAGGTCTCCGCAAATCTGACCAGGTTCCAATGCGCAATCGTACGCTGATTGGCATAGGAATACCGACCCGCATGAGGTCGCCCGCCCAACCCAATTTTGAACGTGGCATGCTTCGAAACGCGTTGCCCTTTACTGAGAACAGAGATGATCGCCAGCTGGATATTGAGGTTCTCCAGAGATCTGTGCTTCAACATTAAGATGGACCAGGACATGCATGCGACGCGATTGTCTTAAATCCAGAACGGCACTGACCTAGGGTCGGCGGATTTTTCCGACTGGAATTTGAAAAAGAACGAGGAGTTGATTCGATCATCGCCTCATTGAATTTTCAGCCCGGGCCTTCCAACCGCTCTGACATGTGCAACCAAAACGGTAAGTAACCTACCGAGGCACTTCCGAGCATATGACTTGCGTCTGGAAATCTTGGCGCGCGGCGGGTGAGACTCGGCCCGTAAAAAATGAAGCGCACTTGCCTTCGAACTTGGCTCCTTTACATCGTTCAAACGCAT
>JBKJSI010000319.1:0-5504 GCA_046595915.1 Pirellulaceae bacterium | reverse complement strand
AATTTGCGATTTCACATTAGCGCTCACCTTCGGCATCTTTGCACGACATCTTTGCACGACCACTTTGGGTGAAACTTCGCGTCACTCATCCCGCCAGCGCCATCTCATGGGTACGTTGTAGTGCGATCTGACGCGCTCCTTGTTTCAGTTCGTGGCAATTTTAGCCGTCTAAGCATCCTGCGACTCCCATTCTTGGAATGACCATGAGCAACGTTTTTGGCCCTAGCCCAACCGCGAATTCCGTGCAAGCGCCTGATGGGCTCACAACACTGCGAAGGGCAGCCGATTCGTGCAAACGTTCCCGACGGTCGTAGAAACCTGCCGCCAACAATCATGCAACGTCTTCGACTTCGATCGCAAAGCTGTTGACGCCCACTTGCACCAAAAAACCTGCACCCAAGCTGCTCGGGGTTTGTACAATCGCGATGAGATATTCACGGTCGCTTGCTGGATTTTCGCATTAGTTTTGTGTTTGTTCGGCGATAGACCTCTCGGACCTAAGAATGATCTGTCTTCTCGCCTTCCACGATTCCGGCACAAACTGTTTCGATGCCGACCTAGCCTAACTACTCGCCGCCCATGCCATCCCAATCTTCGCACGGACGCAACAACGGCTTCCAGTGCATGTGGATGGCGCACCACCCGACGCGCATTTGATAACGCTGGCGATGCGAATCACTACGCCCGTCCAATCGAAATCTGAGGTGATTCACATTGGCGTCGTTAAGGCCACCAGACACGGACTCGGTGGTTCTCACTATCTCCAATGAGCACCGAGCCATCTTGCTCTACAAAGACGCCATGCGGGCGCGCGAGCTGGCAACTTCGTGGGTCGGCGCCATCCGGCCCGTCTCCCCTTTTTCCGTTGCCAACCAGCAATTCCATCTTGCCACTCTTCAGGTCGACGTACCGAATGGAGTGCGACTCGGTATCCGCAAGATAGACATTACCATCGGGGCCAAGACTGATTCCCTTGGGGCCGGAGAGAGTCGCCGCTAGCGCCAAACCGCCGTTGCCGCTAAATCCCTTCTTGCCCGTACCAGCGACTCGCGTCAGCGTGTTCGCCTCGGGATCAAGGAGCACTAACGCATTGCCCTCGCGGAGCGCGAGATAGCATTTTCCATCGTTCGCAAACGCCAGCGCTCGGGGACCCTGTAGCGCCGACCCCGAAATGGGCGAACCATCGCGAGCAGTCTTAGCTTCGCCCGTTCCCGACCAAGTGCTAATCAGACCCGATTTCATGTCGATCTTCCGCAAGCGATGGTTCGCGATATCGCAAACTAAGAGATCCCCCGCCGGATCAAACGCGAGGCTATGAGGTTGATTAAATTCAGCCTTGATCGCGAGGCCGCCATCACCACGGAAACCTGGCTTGCCGGTGCCGGCAAGGGTGCTGATCGTGCGAGTCTTCCTATCAATTCGCCGCACGCAATGATTTCCTAACTCCACGACAAACAAATTGCCATCGCGATCCCAGGCCATTTCATAGGGCTGATCCAACGACGCCTCGTTCGCCGGCCCGCCATCGCCTGCATAGCCTTTCTTGTCGCTACCGGCGTAGGTGTGAATGTTTCCATCCGGTCCAACCCGCCGAACACGATGGTTATCCATGTCGCACAAATAGAGGAAGCCATCTGGCCCACGGGCGACGCCATACACGTTGTTGAGCTGCGCTTTCTCCGCCGGCCCTCCATCGCCAGAAAAACCCTTGACGCCCGTGCCAACGATTGTCGTGACCGACTCCGCGCTTGATGAGGTTACCCCCAGCGAGACCGCCATCGTCAATAGCAGCCACGTCACCAGCAACCGTGTCAACAAAAACCGCGTCATCAGCCACCACTTCATCGGCATCACCTACCCTACGATCTTCTGGAAAGGCGCGCCTTCATTGAGCGTGGGGCGCTCGGGGCGGCCTTTATAGTTGTAGATGAGCCCCATATTGTCGAGACCGAGCAGCCAAAGGATCGTTGCATGGAGATCATGCACATGCAGGCGGTTTTCCACGGCATGCAATCCGAGGTCATCGGTTGCGCCAATGGTTTGCCCTCCTCGCACCCCGCCGCCTGCCATCCACATCGTAAAGCCCGTCGGATTATGATCGCGCCCGTCCCCCTTTTCGCTCATCGGCGTACGTCCAAATTCGCCGCCCCAAATGACGAGGGTTTCTTCGAGCATTCCCCGTGATTTGAGATCACTGAGCAGCGCCGCAACCGGCTGATCCATGCTTGTGCACAGCGCGCTATGATTTTTCTCGATGCCGGCGTGCGAATCCCATTTGCTTCCCGCGCCATGATAAATCTGGACAAATCGGACGCCCCGTTCGATCATCCGCCGCGACAGCAGGCACAATCGGGCCATTTCCGCTGTTTCCTTGCGGTCAAATCCATAGAGTGTTTTTGTCGCAGCGGTCTCGCCGGTTAAGTCCACGGCGCCTGGCGCCTCCGCTTGCATCCGAAAGGCCAATTCATAACTCGTGAGCCGCGCGCTGAGTTCCGTCTGATCGGGAAATTTGGCCGCGTACCGCCGATTGAGTGAATGGATGAAGTCGAGTCGTGATTGTTGCTGCGGCGCGGTGTGGGAAGGAGGCGTATTCAAATTGGGAATCGGTTCGTTGCCCCCTTGTAAGCGAATCCCCTGGTAGACGGCGGGCATGAATCCCGCGCTCCAGTTACGGGGTCCATTCACCACGCTGGTTTGGCTATCTTGAAGCACCACAAACGCCGGTAAGTCGGTGTTTTCCGTGCCCAGGCCGTAAGTGACCCAGGAACCCAGTGAAGGGCGCCCTCCCAGGATCGAGCCCGTATTCATCTGACACACGCCGGGGCTGTGGTTGATGCTATCGCCCCAGCAGGATCGAAGCACGGCCAAGTCATCAGCGCAAGTCGCGATTTGGGGGAGCCAGTCGCTGATCCAGAGCCCGCTCTGGCCGTGCTGTTTCCATTTTCGCTGGCTTGGGAGTAACGGTGACTTGGCCTCCCCCATCGAAGTGATGACGCTGCCGAAGCTCTCTGGAAGGCGCTGACCTGCGAGTTGATTAAGCAAAGGTTTGGGGTCGAATAGATCGAGATGCGACGGGCCGCCTTCCATAAAGAGGAAGATTACATTCTTGGCGCGAGCACGAAGTGGAGGTTGCTTTGCCGCCAGAGGCGAGACCCGCGCCCCGGAATTGTCGCTGGCCTTCGATTCGCTTTGAAGCAGACTCTGCAACGCGACCGCGCCAATCCCCACTCCGGAGCGAAACAGAAAATCGCGTCGACCTTGCGGCGGCTCGATGCAGTTGCAATGTGAGTCCAGCATCTTCTCATTCAACATAGAGAAACTCACTAGCATTCAGCAGCGCATGACAAAAGTCCGCCAGCGCCGCCTGTTGCGGAGTCAGCGGCGGAAGGGATTCTTTTTTCGAACGCTCGGGCCGGCTCAGTTTACGGCCATGCGCACTGCTGTCGGCGAACACGTCGGGTTTCGCCTCAAATCGCCAGTAGCCTTGCGTCAATTCGGAATTCGCATCGGAGGTTAAGAGGAGTTGGCTTTGGGAAAGGGCAGCGCCCGAAAGCCGCACATCATCAATTGCTCCATCAAACGATTGCGGCTGCGAACCCGAGCGCCCGCCAATCGTCAGCGGCAGGCCATTTCCCCAGCCGCCCAGGACATCGTGCGCTACGGTCGCCGTCAGTAGCGGTTCATCATCATTCGAGAGATCTTTGAGTGTAAAGAAGACTTGCCCCGGCGCCTCTGCGGTAGCCGGCGCGACCGCCGCAGCCACAAAATAGGGCTTATTGAGTTGGACAGTGAGATCAGAAAAGACCGGCTGTTCGCCAAGCGTGCCGTCCCGACGTTTTCCCACTAATTGAATCGCAACCGACTGCGGTTTGCGACGCGACTTTTGCCCCGTGATGCCCAGCGTCCAGCCGCTCGCGGCGTTGTCGCCATTCCACTTCGCGGCAATGGTCCGCAGCGCGCCGCTATCGGTGATCGATCGCGGAACTACGAAAGCTTCGATCGTGAAGGCGCCGTCTAGCGCTAACTCAACGCTTTGCTCGACGCGAAACAGGTCCTGCGAACTCTCCGGCTCCAGGAGCGCCGCTTGCCCATCGCGATAAGGCACTTTGCCCGGAACAAACGTCGCTTGCCCTGAAGTAATGAGCGTCTGATCCGTTAAGGATGCTTGCTTGACTAAGAACTCCTGCGCCGCCTTCTCTTCTTCAGCACTAGGCCGCCGACCAAATGCTAATTCATAAGCGGCGCCGATCTGTGCTTCTTCGTTCTGGGGCGCGATCGCCTCTAGCCGCGCGGCAAAAGCCCTTCCGCGCAACCTTAGTGACGCGCTATTGACTAAGAGCAGCGATTGCACCGGTGTCGTCGTCGTGTCCCGCGACGCGGTGCTCGTGAACCATTGGGGCGCATCAAACACATCGGCTAATGGGTCACGTAGATTTCGCATAAAGCGCGTGTAAATGGTGCGGACAGGGACATCGGACATTTCGCCAGGGCCCCCGCTTGTCGTCCGAAGTTCGCCGCTAACCACCAGCATCGCGTCGCGAATTTGCTCCGCCTCCAGTCGCCTTGGTACTCGCCGCCAAAGCAGGCGATTTTCAGGATCAAGCAGTTGTCCTGCCGAAGGCGAAGGATGTTCACAACTCCGACGATACGCAGCGCTCATGACGACGAGGCGATGAAGCTTTTTGAGCGACCACCCTTCCTTGACGAACCCGTCCGCCAGCCAATCGAGCAACTCGGGGTGCGAGGGCTTTTCGCCGAGCATTCCAAAGTCACTCGCATTGGCGGCAAGTCCTTTACCAAAATGTTGCTGCCAAACTCGATTGACGATCACCCGGGCCGTGAGAGGATTCTCTGGCGTCGTTAGCCAGTGGGCGAGCGCCGTGCGCCGGCCGGTGCTTTTTGGTAATGGCTGCACCTGGAGCGGCGCCGGGTCGAGCAACGTCAGCACACCCGGTTCGATTTCCCCTGCGCTGGCTTTCTTGGGAATGCGAGTCGGCGGCGCTTGGTCTGCCACGTCGGCAGCGGCGAAAGCCAGGGGTAGCGGTGCGGGCTTCTCGTTACCCAATGCTGCCAACTCACGCCGTAATGCAAGGATCCGTTCCTTTTCTTCGCCCTTGAGTTTGCTGTCGATGCGTTCCCAGTCATAAATCACTTGCCGCCAGGCTAACGCCGCAAGCTGCGCTTCAAGCGGCTCGCGTTCCGCTACTGGCTTGCGAATCATTGCCTGAATGTCCTCTGGAAAGCGAGCGACCGCCTCTTTCTCGGCTTTGTCGAGATAAGGCTTCTCCAGCGCTAGCAATTCGGCTTTTAGGTTCGCCGCCTTCACCTCCCAAGCTTTCAAATTCTCGTTATAGGCTGCCTCCTCGGTAGCCGACGCGGACGTTACATCACCAGGCTGAATCGCCGCAAACACCGCGCGCAATCGAAAGTAATCTCGCTGAGAAATTGGATCAAACTTGTGGTCATGGCACCGCGCGCACTGAATTCCCAGCCCGAAAAACACA
>JBKJSI010000181.1:0-13516 GCA_046595915.1 Pirellulaceae bacterium | reverse complement strand
TTGACATCGTTGAGGTCACAGATTCGAGTTCTGTACCGCCCACTCTATAAAGCATGGACTTTTTGATCATCTCCCCGAATGCTTTTGTTGTCGAATGCACAGCAAAATGCCCGAAATGGGGGAGATTCAGTGCACGAACCGCCGAAACCGTTCTTCCGAAAACAGACTGTTAGCTGGTATTGCTCGATTCGCGGAAAACAGATACCGCTGGGCGAAGAGAAGGCCGCTGACTTCAAGAAGTTCTATGAGCTGATGAGCTCCCGGCCAAAGGTTCAAGCTGGAACCGACCCGACCGTTTACGAGCTCAGCCAGGTGTACCTCGATTGCCTCCAGAAGAATCGTAAGCGGGGCACCTATCTCAAGCAGCTCGAGAAGCTCCGGACCTTCATTGAGTCCGCAGGACGGTCGCTTAGGGTCTCTGAGGTCAAGAAGTTCCACCTGACGGCCTGGATCGAAAAGCAGGTGTGGGCGACGACCACGCAAGCGGATGGAATCTCGATCGTCCAGCGGCTGTTCACGTGGGCGGTCGAAGAGGGGTACATCGCGGCCAGCCCCATCGCCATGAATTGGAAAGCCGCTACACCAAGCGATTGCCGAGGCTAAGGCCTTCAACCAACGGGATATTTTTGCTAGTTCAGCGATGACGATGATGCTCACGAGGAAGTGGAACGCAACTTGAGCCACTCCGGGCCGGCAACTGACTGGAATGACCTGAGGACCATCACTCTAAAAGCGCCGCCTCGGCCGCGAGGCCGGGACCGAATCCAATCGCTAAGTAAGGTCGAGCGGCTTCCGACGCATGAAGTTTTTGCAGAATGAATAGGAGCGTGGGAGAAGACATATTGCCATGCTGTCGAAGCACTTCACTGGAAACTTCTAGCTGTTTCTTGTCTAGTTTCATCGCTTCGGCAAAAGCCCGCAGGATACGCGGTCCGCCGGGATGCACGGCCCAAGTCCCAATGGTTTCTGGGCGATATCCGTAGGTTGCCAGCCATTGCGATAACCAGGGATAAAGATGTTCCGCCAAGAGACCAGGTACTTGAGCAGATAACGTCATTCGAAATCCGTGATCGCCGACTCGCCAGGTCATCGCATCGCGTGAATCGGGAAGTACGACCGACTGGCTTGAGATCACTTGAAGCGGCGGTTTCGCCAATCCGCTATTGGAATCTGCATGCTGAACCACGCAACCTGCGGCCCCATCGGAAAAGAGGGAGTTGGCCACGATTTGCTCGCGATCCCAACCATACTGATAGTGAAGGCTGCATAGTTCCACGCAGGAGATCAGCACCACCGCTTGAGGGTCCGCCGCCACAAAAGCACGAGCGACGCGGAGGGCATTTAATGCGGCGTGACATCCCATGAAACCGATTTGAGTGCGCGCGACGGTGGGGCTCAGCGGCAGCTGTTCGATGATGGCGTAGTCGAAGCCCGGCGCGGAAAACCCACTGCAGGTCACCGTGATGAGGTGGGTGACGGCGCTCGCTTCGACGCCGCTCCGCTCCAGCGCCTCGCGCGCCGCCATAAGAGCCAGCGGGCCTGCCGCCTTCTCAAAAAAAGCCAACCGTTCACCGGTGGTAGGCCCGCTAGGGCAATCGCTTGAACGGGGGCGGTAAAATTGCTGCCGCTCGCTCGCAGGCCCATCGGACTTATCTAAAAAGACCATATGCCGATTCTGAACACCTGACACGCGAAACAGGGCGCCGATCGATCGCGCTTGGCTCGGTTCTTCACAACAATAGGCTACGGATGCCTCGCCCGCGAGCGTTTGATCTAATTGATGAGCAGGCAGAGCGGTTCCAATACCGGAGATGACAATTCCCATTGAGCTACCAGCTTTCCATCGCGAGCGAGTTTCCCTACAAACAGTCAGCGACAAGAACTCGCTCTCATCGCCTCGGATCGGGGCCTACCGAGAATTATTCTATCGACTTCAGCACACTGAAATTTTTTGGCGCGGAGACCCGGCTGGTTTCGAGAGGCGATCACAGCGGCTTCGGGAGATTTTTCCATTGATACTTTTCCCCAGGTTGACCGAGCGTGTTTGTGAGCCGGAGGTCATGGATGACCCAACATTGGATCGCAAGCGACACTTTGACGCGTTGCGTGGTTTGGCGCGCTTGAACGGACTGAGTGTCAGCGCGCGGATTCTCTGGTTGCCAATTGGGAGGCTCGCTCGCGAGCGGAAAGTCGACCGTTTACGCATCCTGGACGTCGCGACGGGAGCCGGTGATTTGCCCATCCGGCTGTGGAAGAAGGCTCAGCGTGCTAATTTGAAACTCGATATCCACGGCGTTGACGTCAGCCCTCAGGCGCTGGAGTTTGCGAAGCGGAACGCGGCGGCCCATGGCGCCCCGATCGAATTCAGCGAGTTCAATGTACTTCGACAAGAGCTGCCGCAGGGCTACGACGTCGTGATCTCCTCGTTGTTTTTCCATCATTTAGAGGAACAGCACGCTAGGACATTACTTTTGAAAATGACCGAGGCAGCCCGTTCCATGGTCTTGGTAAATGACCTTCGCCGGAGTTTAGGCGGCTGGGTTTTGGCGCAGGCTGCGGCACGAACCTTAACGCGATCTGACGTTGTTCATTTCGATGCTCCGGCGAGCGTCCGAGCTGCATGGACGATCCCCGAAATCCGCAATCTAGCCATCAGCGCCGGGCTGCCCGAGATCGGCGTTACTTCCTGTTGGCCGTTCCGCTTCCTGTTGGAGTGGCGCCGTCGTTCGTAGTCATCCGTCGCTCAGTTGGCGACCAGTGGTTCTCGCAACTCGTGACCTTCCACCACGAGCCGCGCCTTTCCGCTCAAGCGGGCTCCCCAGGTCAATAACGAGGGCCAGCATTTGAGAAATGGAACTGTCGCTGCGACCAGTTTGGGCCGCGTTGCCCAATGGGCGATCGCGCTAGCGGCTCGAATGCGAGGCGCGAACGAGCGTCGCCATTCTGCTTGGTACAAGCGGCCAACTTCTTCGGCGCCTTTCTGTTCGCGCAGCTGAGTTCGAGAGGCAATCAACCGCCGGGCCAAGATCCAAGCCGACTGAATTGCCATGCTAATTCCTTCGGCGACCACGGGATGGGCCTCGCCAGCGGCGTTTCCGACAACATAGATGCCATCGCGATAGCAGGACCGAAGTCCCGGATGGATCGGGCCAGCGGACAACCACGCACGTTCTCTTGTCGCTCCGTCAAGGACCGAACGAACAATGGGGCACGATTCAAACAAATGCTTGAGCACGGCTTCGCCGGCGGTGTCACCCTCGCCGCGATGCAATTGCTCTAAACGCGCACGCCGGACACAACACGACAAGCTGGTGAGACCATCATCGCAGTGCACCATTCCACCATAACCGTCGGCGAAGCTCAGCAGCGGCATCAGCCCGGGCGAAAGCGCAGCTTGGCGGAAATGGGCCTTGAACGCCAATAAGTCGCTCGGATACGGCGCATTCGGATGCGATTGGGTCACCAGGGGCCCCAGTTCCCACGAACCGTGCGCGGCGATCACGACTCCGGTCCGTACCTCTGATTGCTCCTTCGTTTCTTGGGATTCGATTCGGACTAAGAACTGGCGGTCGTGGCGGCTTATCTCGGTGCATCGCCAGGGCTGTCGAATATCGGCCCCGTGACGGGATGCTTGAGCCAGCAGCAGGGTGTCGAGATGTTCCCGGGAAAGCGCGCGGCCCCATGGCGCCCCGCGCGGTTTTGACTTGGGTAAATCAGCCTCCGTTTTAGAATTACCTACAAAAATCGCGGTACGTGTAACAGGAGGACCTGCAAGTTCAGAAAAATCCTCCGCCAGCCCGAGCCTTTTCAGCAGCGGCCAATTGGTCGCGGAAAGATACTCACCGCATACCTTTCTTCTAGGAAAGCGCTTTCGCTCAACCAGGACTACAGACCAGCCTGCCTGCGCTAGTAGCAGCGCTGCGGTGGCCCCACCTGGTCCCCCGCCAATGACCACCGCATCGTTCTCATTCGCTGCTGCTGAATGCTTCATGATTCCATCCTGGAGGCGAACGTTGCCGCGTTGCTGATCGTGTTTATTCGACTTCAATTAGCGGGAGTGTCAATCGCACTTTTTGCGGCCGAGGTACGACAATTCGGTGAATGGAATATACGCCTTGTCGTGGGGTGCAAGATCACAAAGCACCCCGCCCAGGAACATTCACTATGAAAAAGGGAAAAGTCGAGCGACTGACCCTCCAACTACCGCGACCGCTCGACGGCAACCAAGTTGAGAAAAGCGATTGAAGGCGACTTTAGCCGACAGACAATATTTTGCTAACAGTCGTTATGATTGGCATTGCGCGCGGACCGGCATGAATCGTTTTTGCGAGGTGATCTTGATGTATGGCTCCAGACGGTTTCTTAGCCCTCAGGTCTACTGGCCGATCGTACTACTGCTGAGCTCGCATTTGGTTTTGGCTCAAGAGGGAGGACTGCGAGCGGATTTCGCTGTCCGCGTTGGAAAAATTCGACCGCTGCATGGCGTAAATAAAGGGCCCTTGGCGCCGGGGGGACTTATCGATCTGGCCAAAGAACAAAAGGAACTTCAAATTCCCTTCACGCGCCTCCATGACTGTGGCTGGCCCAATCCCTATGTCATCGATCATCATGCCGTTTTTCCCAACCCAGACGCTGATCCCGCATTACCCGAGAGCTACGATTTTCGGCTGACCGACGAGTACATCGAGGCGGTGCTCAAGACCGGCGCAGCGCCTATTTATCGCCTGGGGGAGAGCATTGAGCACACGACCATCAAACGATATGCGCACCCTCCAACTGACATGAAGAAATGGGCGGACGTTTGCCGAGGTATCATCCGCCATTACAACGAGGGTTGGGCAAAGGGATTTCATCACCAGATTCGCTATTGGGAAATCTGGAACGAACCGGAAAATCGTCCCGCGATGTGGAGCGGAACGGATGAAGATTACTTACTTCTCTACCGAACAGCGGTTCTAGGGATCAAGAAGGAGTTCCCCGCACTCAAGGTCGGCGGTCCGGCGCTCGGGGCCAGTGGGTCTTTTGTCGACGGCAAGTTTGTGCCGACGGATTTCGTTAAGAAATTCTTGAGCATGTGCCGCACGGAAAATGTTCCGCTGAATTTCTTTTCATGGCACTGCTATACCTCCGACCCGAGCGAACTAACCGCAAGGGCGCATGCCATCCGTCGCATTCTCGATGCGGAGGGTTTCACCGAAACGGAAAGCCATTTAAATGAATGGAACTACCTCCC
This sequence comes from Pirellulaceae bacterium, assembly GCA_046595915.1. Classification (GTDB taxonomy): domain Bacteria; phylum Planctomycetota; class Planctomycetia; order Pirellulales; family Pirellulaceae; genus JBKJSI01. The sequence goes on along the minus strand of JBKJSI010000181.1, from coordinate 8,283 downwards.
AGGCAGCACCTGGGAACCGATCTCCAAATCGGCAACCCCGGTCGCGCGGCAACGGTTCTACGAAGCAATGGCGGGCGCCAAAGGAGCGGCATTCATTGCGGCGTCGCTATTGGAGCTGCAAGATGCGCCGGTGGATGTGTGCAATCTCTTTCACGGCGAAGTAGGAGGCTTCGGGCTATTCAACGAGCAGGGAGTACCTCTGAAGTCTTACCAAGCACTGCGCGCGTTCCAAGGGCTTGCAAAAATGGAGGGTCGCGTCCAAGCCGATGGCGCCGTCACCGGGAAGCTTGGGTTTGCCGCAAGTCTCAGCGCAGATGGGCGAGAGGCCGCGATGCTGGTGAGCAACTTTGCCGACTCTCGGTCTGAGATTGAATTGAACTGGAGCGGTTTCAGTTTTACCGGTGGCGTGACGGCGGAGATTCACATCATTGCCGATTCCAGCGATCTTTCGTCCGCACGAACAGAGTTCATCCCTGGCGCTAGCGGCTCCCTGAAGCTCAAACTGAAGGCGCCCGCGCTGGCACTGATCCTGTTAAAGCCAACGGAGGGCAAGAAGGCCGAGACGCCTCTTTCCATCACGTCGCCTGCCAACCGCCTGGTGTTTCAAAGAGATCTGTCGGGCAAGGCGACCATTCGCGTGGGTGGCAAGTGCGCCTGGCCGGGGAGAACCATTGAAGCCCGAGTGGTGGACGTTACTACAAGTCAGCCAGGAACATGGACGAACCTGGGAACCGTACAAGCAGATCTCAGTTATCGTGGCGCCTTGGTCGTTCCGGCGGGCTGGTATTCGCTCGAGGTTCGCGCGGTTGGCCTTGGCGATTTAGCACAAGCGAGCGTGGAACGAGTGGGTGTGGGTGAGGTGTTTGTCGTGGTTGGTCATTCGGTGGCGCACGGTGCCCAAATCAATCTTCCCGGTGCGAAGGATGACCGCGTGAGCACCATCGCCCTTGCAGCGGGTGACATGGAATCACAGCGAAGCTACAGAATTTCTGGTGATCCCCAATTTCTACCGGCGGCGGTCGGCTCCCAATTTGACGACAACGTCCAGCCCGCGCCCGTCGGACGTGGGACTTACTTTTGGGCCGCCTTTGCCGAACAGGTCGCGAAGGAACAAAACGTGCCGGTCCTGGTCATGAATGCAGCCTTTGGCGGGACTAGCCTCGAGCACTGGGCGAAGTCTTCTCGCGGTGAAAAGTTCGATCACCCCTTTGTCAACTCTTCGATTCGCATGCCCTACATTCAACTCCTGCATGCTCTTTCCAAATACGGCGCCATTACGGGGCTCCGCGCCATCCTCGCCGATCAAGGCCAGAACGACTGGCCGGAAAAAGATGAGGAACGGATCCTGGCGAACTACCAGGCCTGGATCGATCAGATCCGCAAAGAGATGGAATTTACCGAACTGGCGGTGGTCATCAACCGCCAAACCCCTCCACCAAACGCCGAGCATATTCGCCGAGTGCAGGATCGCATGATTAAAGAGCACCCGCATTGCTTTGCAGGGCCTGATTACGACACGCTTTCGCAGAACGATACGACAGACGGAATTCACCTCAGCGAAGTCGGCGCACAAAAAGCAGCGACTCTGTGGGCAAGAGCATTAGACGTAGATTTTTTCAAATCGGCACAGCCACTGTTGCCAAGGTAGTTAGCTCGAGCGTGCTGTTCACATCCAATGAATCACGCGATTCGCGCGAAGGTGAACCGCGACCAATGATCCCCATGCCGGAGGTAATCTGGCCCCACTCTTATTGCCTTCCGTCGCGGCCGGCTGAACTGGAGTAAAATGGCGGCACTAGAATGAGCGAGCCGGCTTCAGCTTTCCATAACTCGGAAGCACCTACTCAAGAGGCGATATCAATGCGTTCCCCCAAAATCCTCCTGTTGGTGATCGCGTTGTTGATGTCGTGGACATCTCCGAAAGCAGCTCATCCTGCCGAAGAGAAGACCGATGGAACCTGGGTCGATATCTCCTCCGCGATCGTCCGCAAACTGACGGAAGCCGGTCAAAAGACCTCTTGGCCCGGCGAGACCGCGGGCGTCGCAGTCGACCCAACGCCCGGTGATGTCTATTTGATCATTACCGGCCACGGCGTCTGGAAATCCACCGATGCAGGAAAATCATTCTCGAGAGTTGACGGCGGAAAGGTCGGCGGACGATGCGAGACTTCGTTTTCCCTGAATGTCGATCCTCAAGGCAAGCGGCTGGCTTGCTTCATGCTCGATGGCAAAAGCGCCTGGTCGGGCGATGCCGGGCAGACTTGGAACGCCTTCACCGATGTTGGCCGCAACTGGGACTATGCCGCTGTGGATTGGTCAGCGGACTCAGTAAAAACCATTTTTGCGGCGCTACACGAGTCGGGCGGCCAGGTGATGTTCAGCGCTGATGGCGGCAAGACTTGGAAACAACTGCTTAAGGATGCCGAATTCGACAAAACCGGCGGCCTAGGCATCTTCGACGCGAAGACGCTGGTCTATACCCAGAAGGGCAAAGGCATCCAGCGCTCGATCGATGCCGGCCAGACCTGGACCAAGGTTGATGATCGCGGGCCCATTGGCCGTATCGTCACCCTCAACAAGAGCAAAGCGTATTGGCTAGCGAGCGATGGCTTACTGGTCAGTGCAGACAAGGGTGCAACCTGGAGCATTCAGGGCAAAGGCGTCGAAGCGTCGATTGGGCCGTATTTCGATCCCAGTGATGAATTGCGAATCGTCGTTGCGGGCGCCAAAGGCATCTTCCAGACAGACGATGGCGGCAAGGACTGGAAGCTCGTCGCCCGGCTTCCCGCAGGCTTTGAAAAACTTCCCAAGGCCGGCTGGTTTACTAACGTTGCCTGGGATCCTGTCCACGACCTGTTTTACGTTAGCCAAATGGGCAACCCGACATACCGGCTCGAACGGGCGAAATGAAATTGGGTTATGGCTCTTAGGTCAGCCGCGTGCAGAGCGCCGTGGCAGCCTCCAACAGCGCAATGCTATTCACCTCGCGACGTCTGGAAAAAAGACTGATGGCCGGAAACCGCTTACAGACAAGCTATCGCATACGATGGCGATCTGACTTACTCCTCATTCGCGCAACTCCAACCACCTGCCTTGCCCCAAACGGTCTCGCCCACCTGCCCGCCACTGCAACTCCGATTGGCGCACAAAACGCTTACCTCCATTAGTGTGTTGACACGCCGCAAGATGTAGCGGCTACGTAAACCAATCTCGGCTCCCTTCGCCGAGCAATAGTCTGGCCCGAAGCTCCTTTACTCACCCCTATTGCTCGTACTTCTCGCCGCCCATTTCCTGCGACCACCATTGGAACGATGAAGCCACCGCTTTTCAATTCGCAACATGCTTGCGATTGTCACGGTTGGCATTGCGTTCCATGGCGTTGGCCGGCTGTACTTCTCGCTTCACCCAACCTTCGAGCTTGCCCGCCCAGAAGTTCGAGGGCTAGCGCGAGAACCTCGCGGCGATCAAAATCACCCTGCCAAGGTAAATCAACGTAGCGATTCAGACGAGCGGTGATCGCCAAGGTCGCGGGACCACACTCGCGTTGATTCCTCCATTATCTCACAAGCTCCCCAACGACGCGCCTTAGCTCCTCCATTCCTTCCGCCTTCACTCGGGAATAGCTCATCGTTCCCGCATCGGCCTCGTCGGACTTCTTTACCTCCGCGTCCAAAGGCACATACTGCTCCACAAACCGTCTCAGTTGGTCTTGCGACAAGCCGCGTCTGGCTTTGAGCAGGTGGAGATACTCAATCAATTGCTGCGCCTGGCGATAGGCTTTCAATCTCGCCGAGTGCCGAATGACTGTGGTTCCTTTCGCATCCTTGTCGAAGATAAACAGGCCGAGCTGGTCCGCTTCTTTCAGCGCCTTGCCCGACTTATCCACCGTTTGCCAAGGCACCAGTCCGCTCGCCCCATATCGCCACGCATCGAGCGCCCAGGCTTCAATGTTGCGATTGGACTCATGAACTGGATTCGAAGTTCCATAAACCCAAACCTTGAGACCATCGCGCTGCGTCCGATCGGTCACGAGCCGCCGGTAGTTTTGAAACGCCCACGACGAAACGACCCACAAGTCGCCTCGTCCCGCGAGTTGCCCTCGGCAAAACTCCGGCCGCGAAATATCGATGCGAAAATCGATCTGCAGTGGCTTGTCATCCTGATGCGCGCGATCAGTTAACTCGCCATAGTATTGCAGCGCGCGATAGTCCCAATAGGAAGTCGGTTCATCTAAAATCCAAGGCGCCTTTTCTTTCTCTTGCAGCGACCCTTTGTTGTTGAAATAGACTTGAAAGCCAGTCTCATTCCAGCCCTTGGCCTTCGCGAGCCTCGCAAAGTCCTGGAGCACATTGACGTACGTTTCCGCATACACCGGTTTATCGGCGAAGGCCTGATAAGCATCGAGATCGCCATTGAAAAAGGCGCGGCAGTTTAGCGGCCAGCTTTCATGAAAGGTCAAATAGAATCCTGGCGCTGGAATGGGCCCGCGATGGCCCTCCTTAAACAGTGATCCATCGAGGTAAGGTCCAAATGCCTCGGCGAAATCGTCCCAAAAGGCGCCGGTTGCTCCCGGTTCAACGTTGTCATAGCGCTGATTGTCCATCCGCCGTCCTGACCGTAGGCGCATATCGAGGTTGCTCTTGCGCGCCCCCGGCGCGGCCGTGTGATGCGAGTAATGCAAAATGTTGGCATGGACTCGGTGGTCATATGCAACCTGCTGCAAGGCATAAAACTCATCAACATGGTCGGGCAGGCCGTAACTATTCATTTCGCAATGAAACGTCGCCTTCTTGGGAAGTGCGAAAGGCAATACTGTGACGTGGAAGGGCACGATGCGGCCATCGGAGATCTCGATCGATCCTTGGCGCTTGCCCGCCTTCGAATCAAATGGCAAGTAGATGTCAACGAAGATCGACTGGTCGGAATCCGCCTGGAGAGGCAGTTTGGCGGGCAAGGGCAGGAGCGGATCGGGAATCAGGCGCCCATTGGCCGGGACGTAGATCGCCTGTTGCAAATCGATCCTGGTTGCTGGTCCCTCCAGTTTCGCCTCGAGGGAAACGTCACCTTGGCCACGCAGCAGGAGTTGAAATCCAATGACTTCGCCCGCGGCGCCAACCAATTGGACGTTCTCTCCATCAAAGATCAAGTTGCGCGTCCGATAATCGAGAGGTAATTCGCCAACGGGCTTACCGGCCTTGTCATACTTGTCCGAAAGGGGAATCACTCCCAAATGGGGAATCGGCGTTTTTCCTGCTTTAGGGAGCGCCACGGTGGGCCTACCCACTGAAGCCACTTGAAACAGCGGCGCCTGCGTCTTGACCGGTTCAGATCGCTTTCCTGTGCGACTGAGTGTCACGACTTGAACTTGATGCGCACCTTCTTTTGTGATCGTTGAAGGGAGGTCGCGAATCAGAATCACCTGCGGCTTGCCAGGGACTACGAGCGGAATATTGTGGCGTCCTAGCGGCGTTCCATCGATCATCACTTCGTAGGCGAATCCCGCTTGCGGGGCCTGCAGGTTTAATTGGGCCGATCCGCCGTCGATGGGTGACAACTTCAGGTCGGTAGCTGGCCGCGGCTCTAGTTCGTCGCCGTCATCGAGCTCCACGAGCAAAAACGGCTTCTTTCCCGATTGCTCCCGCGAGAAGATGGTGGGATTGCGTCCCACATCAGAGTCATGTTCATGAATCGCTAGTCCATGCGCGACTCCAATCGCCAGCGCATGGACCATGTCAGGCGGCGCCTCCCAATGATAAGCGCCCTCCTGGAGCTTCGACGGCGTGTTCGCGACCAACGTGAACGCGCTGCCGCCCATCACGGCCGGGAATCGCGCGCCCGCATAGCCCCAGCCCTCGGTGCTTTTCATTCCGGCCGTGAGGCCATTCGACTTTTCCTCATCCCACGGCGCTGCAATCGTGCTGAGCGTCACGCCATTGATGCTCTGATCCGCCTGAAAGCAAACGAGGGTCGCTTTCTTGACGAGCTTACCCTTGATCGCCGAGGTATCGAAGTCGATCGCGACAAGATGCTGATTCGCCTTAATCCGAATCCGCCCCTGTTCGCCGGCATTCATTCGCCACTCGCCATCGAGCAGGATGATCGAATTGTCTTTGGTCACGGGGAGTTGAACTTGCCCTAGGGCCCAATCCGCAGTCGCGACATAAAGAAATACCAGCATGAAGTAGCGAAACGCCATATCCTTGCCTCCGGCTCGTTTAGGCATTCAAGACGTAAGTCATTGAGGAGCTCAGTAGATAGAATCCCAGTAGAAAGAATCCCAGTAGAAATCAATAGCGGCCTGCTAACCATCGCGAGGTAAGCTTACTCGAATCCCTCACGACGTTCTCTAGACGATGATAACAGACTACCGCGTCAACTTGATTCGGGTTTTCGCGCCGTCTTCACTCGAGAACTTGAGAATCACGGCGACGACCCAGCACATGTACCTGCACAAGTTTTCGTGGCGCCTTGCGATGCGCGGCGCGTTCTACCGCGAGCAATTCCTTCGGGGGTAGGCCCATGTCGGCAACAGGGAGGATGCGATCGGCTCCTCAGGCAATGCTTCCGTGGGCAGTTGTTTTCTTTGGCGGCAAGCCTGGATCTCCTTGATGATTTTCAGTTCTCGATCCAGGAGTGAGATAACTTGTTTGAATGGGTCGGAGGCGAAGGCGCCAACACTTCGTGAACTGGAGTCGCGAATCTGTTGTAGCACCGAATGACTGGTGTGAAGCATCAGGGGAAGCAGCATCCGCTTCGCTTCGACCAATGACAGGAGGAGATTCCTTTCCACGATGTCGTCGGTGTCTGCGGCGGCATTGATCAGCGGACTGAACTGCAACCTTTCATAGGTTGCCATCAAGTGCGCAAATGCTTTGCGGGGTCCCTCGGGCGTGCTTGCAACATGGACACTGTTCTGCCAATCGCGAACGGCGCGCTGCAACTCGTCGGCTGAGGAGGACGCGTCAGCGTCGTTCGAGGGGATCGCCTGGGCGTCCTGCTTTAGGCACGTTTCGAGACATGCCGTGATCCGGTCGGGCTTGCCGATTCGGAAAAGGAGCTTCAGTTGCTGAAGCAACGATTCACTTGGCTTCCAGAGCCGAACATGGCGCACGGCGCCGGGAAACTGAGCGCTCAGTTCTTGCAAGAACATCCAGGAATGGTTCGCACTGGGGGTGACTTCGCGCGACAGGCAGTCAAGGCGCCAGTTGGCCAGAATCATTTGGCGCTGGAGCGCGGGCCGAGTTTTGAAGAGGCCAAGTTGGAATGGAGTTGGCGACGGAGGATCACTTTGAGTCTCTGCTTCGACCACATCCAGGGACATTTCCAGGACGTTCATTATTGGGCGTAATTCGCCGGGCTGGCATTGACTCCAGTCCGTACCGGGAATGGCGGCAAATCCCAAGCTCCACCAAATCGCCAAACTGACCATGTCGTACGCGACAATGATTCGAGGTTCCTGAACCTTGAGTCGTGTTTGAAGCGTGGGGACCTTCATTGCCGCCAGCAAAGGGTGCGTGGCAGCGCCAATGAGCTGCATCTGAGCGACGAGCCCGAAAACTTTGCCACTCGCGTTATGGTGGATCGCCCAGATCGGCGACGCCGTTTGGGTGAGTAGCGGATGCAGCGACAGTTCACCAGCCGAGTCCACTTCCACGACGCCGGCGCCGAGCAGGGCTTCGTCGCCAAATTGCTGCCGCAGGTCGGCCAGGAGTGCGGCAGTGTCGGGCGGGAGCTGGAAAAATGCCTTGTCGCACTGGATCACCCGCCATTTCCCCGGGAACGTAAACGTTCGCCCGGCATTCGCGATGGCGGTGAGAATCTTCGAGGGGGCGGAGTCTGCCATCATTCGTGCCAATGGAAGGGTGTGAAGTTGGCGGTGAAATTAGTAATGAACGTGTTAATGAACTTACTAATTAACTTACTAATTAACTTACTAATGAACTTATCAATGAACTTATCAATGAACTTATCAATGAACTTGGGCTCGAAACGGACACTCGGGGCCAGCACTCGCAACCAGCACTCGCAACCAGCACTCGCAATACGGCGCGCTTATTGGCAAAGAACCGCGATTCCTGCCGCTGCCGAGGGTGACTCCGCAGCGATTTCAATATCGCCCGGGGGCTGAGATTCGAAGCTAGTCGCTCGGCAAATCACCTCTTGCAGCGGCAGGGTTTCTGGGACTCGCTTCGACGGAGTTGCCTCCGATGTGCGCCAGCGGAGCTGGGCGAGCGGCGAATCCGCTATCCGCTGCGCCAAAGACGGGGAGTAACGTTGTTGAGC
>JBKJSI010000067.1:0-3098 GCA_046595915.1 Pirellulaceae bacterium | reverse complement strand
TGTAGATCTTGCGGAAGGGGTCGTATCCATCGACAGCTTCCTTTTTGAGCGTGAACTGAGGCCGATCCCGGAGATAGAAAAACCCCTTCCGAGATCGTAAAATCTGCTCTGCCTCAGCCCGGTACAACGTCTGGAGCGGCATATCCAGGCAGAACCAGTTTTTCTCAATGCTGAATTGAATAAACCGGGCCGACGCGTCATCTTGCTTCCATCCATCATTGGGAAGCTCTTCAAAGGATACATCTTCGGTTATGGTGACGCTGGCAATCCCGGCATCGTCAAATCCGGCGACGACCACTTCCAACGCCGGCTGCAATGCCTCAGACAAGACAGCTGTGCCGAAATCATTCGCGGGAGGCCGTTCTTGGAAGATAATGAAGCAGGAACCGTGAACCTCTTCGTGCGACCGGTGGTGCATCTTTTTCAAGTAGCCGGCAAACTGACCGATGCGCCGTTCGAGTTCTTGTCGGTAGTCAGGCATGGGCGAATGCGCCTCCCTTCACCCAAAAGAAGTTCTCGTTGCTTAATTTTTGCTCGCCATTCCAGCGGTAGGCGCACAGGAAGCCACCCTTGGCAACACTATAGTCAAGGCATGCGACATTGTCGGCCAAGACTTCGGGGCGAGCTGGCGAGAGCCAGTAATGGCCGATGAACACCGGCTTGGCGGATGTTGGATACGGCTCGGCGTCTTCGACAACCGCTGCTTCAAGCGATAAGTCACAGGCAATTTCGTCGGTCAATGCATAGGTCCGGTAGGTTTGGCCTTGGGGTGACATGTACCAGCGAACACGCGTGTTGGTACGCACATGGCCATCCTTGTCTTGAAACGAAACTCCTTCTGGCAGCGCCGCTTCTTTGCCCTTGAGCACGACTTCAATCGGAACAAATAGAGGTTTGTTGTCCCGGCACGCAGACTGCAAAAAAGCAGGTGTAACGCCTCCATAATCGACAAGAGCGTCAACAAGTTTTGCAACCGCTCGCTCATCCCAGCATGCATGGACTGCCCGAAGGCCATCGAGATCAAGCCACATCGGAAGCGTGCGGAACCATTCCAAATACGATCGAGGTTCCGGTGGCCTCAACTGTTCGAGGGTCTGCTGATGCTGCTTCTCGTTATTTGCGGTATGTCGCCGCAAGTATTCGCCAGGTGATTCGGGGTCTTCGGTATGAAACGCCAAGGCATTTAGCTCGTGATTCCCTATCACGGCCAGGGCCGCCCCTTCCTCGCTCATGGGCCGAACGATTTCTAGCACCTGGCGAATCTTCGGGCCACGGTCGATGAAGTCGCCAAGGAAGATCACCTTGCGATGTGGATGCCGGTAAGCACCCTGGGCTTTCTCGTAGCCGAGCTTTTCGAGCAGTTGCACCAGTTCATCGGCATGGCCGTGAATGTCGCCGATCAGATCATACATAAGGTTTTTCGGCAAAGAAATTGGTCCGAGCATCGCCCTTCATCACCCAAACGAAGACGCTTCGATGGAAATCGAAACTCGGCGCCCGTTGAGTGTAGCGGGTAAATCGCTTCGCTTCCCGGCATGACCGTCTTGCGGCCGGACCGCCGATGTTAACGATCCTCCGATCCTGGATAGACTTCGATCGGTCAAGCCAGTCAGAGGAACTTTGCGCTTTCTGGACCTGCTGGGTTAGTCGCAATGCTGAGACGTCATGTCTAGGCTGAAAGTTACTTCCTACAAATCAAGGTCATTTCTGTCCAAGCAGCACCAAAGTCGCATCTTCCCACCCCTCGACTCGACGGAAGTTCGAGTCACTACAATAGCCTCAAGACGTCCGTAGAGGCTGCGAAGGAAGAGTCGAGGTTTCAAGTGACGCAGGCTGCCAAAAACAGAAAAACAGACCGAAGTCGCGGCGCCATGTTCGGCCTCGCCGTGGGCGATGCACTGGGCGCTGCGGTCGAGTTCCGATCTCGGGGCAGCTTCAAGCCGGTGACCGGCTATCGTGCTGGCGGGCCACATGGCCTGGAAGCCGGTGAATGGACCGACGACACCAGCATGGCCCTCGCACTGGCGGACAGTATTGCGAAGGTGGGCTGGGATCTGAACGACCAGGCCCGCCGATATGTCGAATGGTGGAAGACCGGCAAGTACTCGGTGAATGGCGTGTGCTTTGATATCGGCATGGCCACCCGGAGTGCGCTGGCCCATTTCATCACCAACCAGGATGCTTTCACTTCCGGAAACAAGTCAGACCAGGCCAGCGGCAATGGTTCGATCATGCGGCTTGCACCGGTGCCGATTCGATTCGGTCATCTTTATGCCGAACAGCTCGCGGAGTTTGCGAAACTGGCGGAGGAATCGAGTTTGCCAACGCACGCCAGCCCGCAGTGTGTCTCCGCCTGTCGGTATCTGGCGACCGTGCTCGCCGCGCTGATCCATGGAGAAGATCGAGAGGCGGTTTTATCCCCTGACTGGAAACCTCTGCAATTGCTAAACGAAATCCGGCCTCTGCATCCGCTCATTCTGGAAGTTGCCCGGGGGAGTTTTCGCCGGAAGGAGCCGCCCGAGATTCAAGGCTCCGGCTGGGTGGTCAAAAGCCTCGAAGCATCGCTGTGGGCTTTTCACCATGCCGAGACGTTTGAGGATGCCGTATTGAACGCAGTCAACTTGGGCGACGACGCCGACACCACGGGCGCCATCTGCGGGCAATTAGCCGGAGCGTATTGGGGCGAATCGAGGATTTCTCCGTCTTTGCGACAGGGGTTGGCGCAGACCGAAATGCTGGAGATCGCTCTAGTTGGGCTCATTGAAACTGACTAAGTACGCGATTTTCTACGTGGATGACGACGACGGGTCAACCTTCAATGAGGCCGCACTTCTTCAGTGAGGAAGGGGTGGTGGTGGCGGTGTCACTGTGCCCTCGGGCCAGAGTCGACCCCGGGCATTCTTTCCATCATGACGAAGCACCGCTTGCGCCCGATCACGAGGATCGAGAGTCGACAACGGCAACTCGCCGCACTGGAGGAATTAATCCCTGAGGCTGACGAAGATTCCATCCGTCGGACCGGAACGACACTTCCGGCTCAGAATTGATTTCATGGAGTAGGACCGGTTGCATCGGCGATTTGAAGCGACGCGCAAAGC
>JBKJSI010000856.1:0-5373 GCA_046595915.1 Pirellulaceae bacterium | reverse complement strand
CTCTAAAAGATCTTCAGCTCGGGCTGTTCTCCCATTAGTGACTTGCCAGGTGAGATCCATCTTCCAAACTTGTTCGACGTAGCGAGTTAAATGCGGAATCCCCGAGCGATGCGGATCCCACTCCATCGACGTGTCCGCGTACTGATATTTCGAAATGACAACCGACCGCTTCCCTTTGGCGAGAAAGAGCAGGCCAAGCGACGCTCCGACTTCCGGGCCATTTTCACATTCCCAGGACCCTTCGGGATACTGTTTCGCCACCAGCACTTCGGCGCCTTCGCGATACCAATCATGGTCGCCGAAGAACCGACGTCCAGTTAATCGCCCGGCGCGTTCGAGTCCGTATAGGTAGTAGGTCCAGTTTCCTTGTCCAAAAAAAGCAACAGTAGTGGGATTTCGTTGCACGGAAAAATGGGCGCCCATCCAAGCAATCGCCCGCTCAATGGGGAGATCGGAGAATTGATCACCACAGCACAAAACTTTGCCATTCTTCACCTTGGCGTCGCCATCGCTCAACTTTCCTGCTGCAATCACAAGGGATGAAATTCCTGCGCAGGTCATGCTTCCCGTGGAGGGAACTCCCGGATCGTACCCAAATCCTCCATCACCATTTTGCAAATCAAGCCAATGCGCGAGCGCCTTGCGCCAAACGAGTGGACTAACCTCAACTCCAGACCGCTGCGCTTCATGTAGCGCCAATAGCGCAAATTGCGTATTGCTGCTATCACCATCACTCATGCTATCGGACATCGAATAGCCCCAGGAACCGCGACCAGTCTGGGCATTTTGGAGCCAGGTGACATTGCGACGAATTTGCGCCCGAAAGCGCTCGGGGTTCGCGGCACAAAAGGCCATCGTTTGCAGTGAGGTGTCGTAGGTGGACCCGATGTCGCCCAAATCACTCAAGAATCGAAGCGCTTTCTCAATCGCTGGATCAGTGGCTGGTACGCCGGAGCTGAGTAAGGCAAGCGTCGCCAGGGCCGTCATTCCTCCCGGGTGTCCCGGATAGAGCCAGGCTCCGTTCACTTTATCTTGCTTTGATCTTAAATAGCTGATTGCCAATCTGATCGAAGCTTCGACCTGCTGCGGTGTAACTTCCTTCGGGGCCTGAGCGGCCAACCGGTGTTGAGGCAGAACGCCTAGCAAGATCGCCAAAATCGATACCACTAACTTCGCTGGACGATTCATTGGTTTTTCCGCCCTACAGGAAGTAAGTGGAATCAGACAAATTCCGTTATAAAAGTCCTCGGCGCGGGGAGCAATCAACCTCCCGTCACCAAACCGATTTGCTGAACAAAAGGCCTTTGCCCCAGCCAACTTGAGCCTTAACCTGACAATGCGGGCTGATTGAGTACTCGAATTTTGCCATTTGCCTAAGATTTGGCGGCCCGCCAACGAGAGGAACCCCTAGCGTGTCGACAGCGAAGCCCCGCAGCCTTGGCGACGTCCTTCAAGAATTTGCCCAATTTCGCCAACTGATGCAGCAGGAGCTGCAAAAAGTCATCGTTGGCCAAGATGAGGTCATCGAGCAGCTTTTCGCCGCCATTTTCACCCGCGGCCATTGCCTCCTTGAAGGCGTGCCCGGCCTTGCCAAGACCCTCATGGTCTCCACGCTCGCCAAAATTCTCGACGTCAGCTTCAAACGCATTCAGTTCACGCCCGACTTGATGCCTTCCGACATCACCGGCACCAACGTCCTCGAAGAAGACGAAAACGGCAAACGCAACTTCCGTTTCGTCGAAGGCCCGATCTTCACCAACATCCTCCTCGCCGACGAAATCAACCGCACGCCGCCCAAGACCCAAGCCGCACTCTTGCAAGCGATGCAAGAACGCGAATCGACCGTCGGGCGCACGACCTACGAACTTCCCGATCCTTTCTTCACCATCGCCACGCAAAACCCGATCGACCAGGAAGGCACCTATCCGCTTCCCGAAGCCCAGCTCGATCGCTTTATGTTCAACATCAAAGTTGGCTATCCCTCTGCCGAAGAGGAGGAAAAAATCCTCACGGCCAGCAGCAAGAATGAAAAAGTCGAAGTTCGCAAAGTGCTTTCCGCTCGCGCGATTGCCAATTTGCAAAAGCTCGTCGGCTCCGTTCCGGTGAGCGACTACGTCATCAAGTACGTAGCCCGTATCGTCCGCGCAACGCGTCCCAAAGATCCCACTGCGCCCGACTTCGTCAAAGAACTCGTCGACTGGGGCGCCGGCCCCCGCGCCGGTCAAAACTTAATCAACGGCGGCAAAGCGATCGCCGCAATGGATGGCCGCTTCAGCGTCGCCCTCGAAGACATCCGAAAGGTTTGCATCCCCGTCTTAAGACACCGCATCAGCACCAACTTCCAAGCCCAAGCCGAAGGCATGTCGACCGAGGATGTCATCATGAAGCTGTTGAAGATCGTCCCCGAACCCGAAATTCCCAAGTTTCAATCCTAATCAAATTTCAGCCTGCTTTATTTTCACCACAAAGGCACAAAGCCACGAAGGAAAATCAGGAAGCAGAATGATGGCGATTTTGCGTGACTGCAACTTGCATTTTTCTTGTCTTTTCTTTGTGTCTTCGTGCCTTGATGGTGAAAAAGTATTCCCATGTCGACAGTAGAAAAGTACCTAAAACCCGAGGTGATTCAGCAGATCAAGCGCCTTGATCTGCGCGCTCAGTTCGTGGTGAAGGGCTTTTTACAGGGCCTGCATGCCAGTCCGTTTCATGGTTTCTCGGTCGAGTTCAGTGAACACCGCAAATACACCGCCGGCGACGATCCCAAAGACATCGACTGGCTCGTCTTTGCTAAGACCGATAAGTACTATGTCAAAAAATACGAAGCCGAAACGAATATCACCGGTTACCTCGCGATGGACCTGAGCGAATCGATGGGCTACACCCATCGTCAAACGCTCAATAAGTTTGATTACTCCGTCTGCCTCGCCGCGTCCCTCGCTTACCTGATGATCTCGCAAAACGATCCGGTGGGCCTCGTCACCTTTGACGAAAAACTTCGCGACAGCATCGCCCCCAAATCAAAACGCACCCAGCTTGGCAATCTTCTCTCCAAACTCGCCAACATTCGCCCCGCCGGCAAGACCAACATCGAAAAGAGCCTGAAGCAGCTCGCGGCGATGCTCCGCACCAAGAGCCTCGTGATGATCTTTTCTGATCTGCTCATGGACGAAGAGCCGGTCTTTCGCGTCCTACGCCAACTTCGTCATGGCGGCCACGATGTGATTTTGTTTCACGTGCTCGACGAAGCCGAAGTGAATTTTCCTTTCCACGATCTGCATGAGTTCATCGACCCCGAGACGCAAGAGAAAATCGAAGTCAACGCCGACCAGATGCGGGCCGATTACCTCCAGTCGATCACCGATTTCCGCGCCCGTTATCGCCAGGAGTGTTTTCAAACCGGCGTCGACTACGTTCCGCTCGACACCAGCATGCAATTCGACCGCGCTTTAATCAGCTACCTCCAATCGCGATCTGCTCGGGGGTAATGGTCGATCATGGCGTTCGCACACTTATCCTTGCTAATTCTCGGCGGCGCTTTGGCGGCGATTCCCGTCATTTTGCATCTCACAATGCGCCGGAGGCCAAAGAGCATCAGCTTCCCAGCAGTGCGATTTTTGGTGCAAAAGCGTGAAACAAACCAGCGCAGCCTCAACCTGCGTCATTGGATTTTGCTCGCCCTGCGAATCTTGGTGCTTGCGCTTCTTGCACTCGCCTTCGCCCGGCCATCGGTCGCCTCCGCAGTCTTCGGCGACTGGCTCCTTGCAGGCGCACTCGGCGTCGGCGCGCTCCTGATGGCCGCGCTCCTAATCGAGTCGGTCGTCCAGCGCCGCGGAACCATGCTGATCACAGCATTTACGATTGTGCTTTTACTTCTCGTGGGAGGTGGACTCCATCGGGTCGTCCTCGCCCTCCAAAAAGGCCCTAAGATCCTGCTCGGGGATGGACTCGCGCCGGTCAGTGCCGTGTTCATCTTCGATGACTCCCCTCGCATGCTCCTCAAGGCCGAAAACAAAACTCGCCTCGAGGTCGCGCAATCCCTGGCAAGTCAGCTTCTTGGCCAATTACCGCCCGATAGCGAAGCCGCCGTTCTCTCAACACGAGTTCAAGGCGGCGGTTCTGGCAACCGAGTTATGGCCGGTTTTGTTCCCGATCTTGCTCTCGCTTCGCGTCAAGTGAATTCCATCGAGTCTCGCCCGGCGCCTTCTTCCCTGATCGACCTGCTCGAAGAGGGCCTGGCGTTACTCAAGGAATCCAAGAGGCCGCGGAAAGAGGTCTACATCTTCACTGACCTCACTTCGCCAAGCTGGCCCGTCGACTCAGCCGCGCTAATAAAAAAAGAAGCCGACAAAGCGGAGCAAGTCGGCTTTTTCATCATCGATGTGGGCCTCGACAAGCCCGCCAATCTCAGTCTGGAAAACGTGCTCCTTTCCAGCGAAACACCCGCCGCCAATTCTGATCTCTCGGTCGAAGTCGATATCCGCAATCAGGGCCCCGCCGCGAAACGCCAGCTGCGTCTCGAAATTGAAGAGCTTGATCCGAAACGCTGGCCGATGGTTCAAGATGGAAAAATGGCCGCGCCCCCTTCGGAGAAACGCGGCCAACAGCCATTCGACCTTCCCGAAAATGGTTCGCGGCAAGCCAAGTTCCAACTCGTTGGCATGCCCCCCGGCATCTATCACGGCCGCCTCCGCTTCGAACAAGCCGATGCACTCACACTCGATGACGAGGTTTCCTTCACGTTCCAAGCCCGACCGATGGACACCTTTCTCATCGTCGCGCCAACCGATGTCGCCGCCTCGCTCCTCGATGATGCAGTCTCGCTGAGGTACACCGGGAACATCGTCACGCCCGACAAGATCGATAGCCTCGATCTTTCCACGTTCAACGCGATCTGCCTCCTCGACCCCACACCGTTACCAGAAATCAGCTGGAAAAAACTAGAAAGTTTCGTCCAAGGCGGCGGCGGGCTCGCCATCTTTCTCGGCCACAACACCGAAACCGGCGATGCGAAAATTGATCCCCGCTTCGTCAACCCGACCGTGGAAAAACTCTTACCAGCTCTCCCAACACGAGTCGCTCGAACGCCCGGCGATCTTTACGCCTCCCCGGTTTCGTATGAACACCAAATCCTTCGCTCCCTACGCGGCGTCGCCAGCAGTGTGCCGTGGGATCGCATGCCAATCTACTACTATTGGCTGATGAGCCCGCCGACCGAAGGCGCCTCCGTGATCCTCCGCACTTCGGGCGGCGATCCACTCTATCTAGAGCGCCGCATCGCTGGCGCCGAAGGCAAAACGGGCCTCGTGCTCCTTATGGCAACGCCGATCTCCGATCCCCTCTCACCCAAAGGTCGTCCCACTTGGAATGAAATTC
>JBKJSI010000578.1:0-2711 GCA_046595915.1 Pirellulaceae bacterium | reverse complement strand
GGCGAACTTCAAGGCTGTGGGCCATCGAAGCGATGTCAACTTTCGTCATCAGATCGCATGGCACATACGTTTGGAGATCGGTGTTAGCGGCGGCCGCGATCGGGTCGCGATTTCGCGACTTCGCCCACGCTTCGCGAAGGTAATCGCCAGGATCAGCGTCTGGGAGTTCAGCCAAAAACTCATCGCTGTACAGCGCCGCGCGATCGGCCTCTTTGAAAATGCAAACCCAGTCGAGATAGCGATCGACCGGGCGCCTACGAAGCGATTCGCTAAACCGCTTGAAGCGGCGCACGAGTGAACGTTGCCGGCTAAGCGAAGGGACGTTTTGCCAAAGCGGCGAGGCGAGCATTTTCTTGAGCCAAGGCGTCCGATCGAGCCAGCGACTAAGCTCCACCGCACGATAACGCTCGTAGCCAAGAAAAAGCTCATCGCCGCCATCACCCGAAAGCGCGACCGTTACATCTTGCCGAGTCAGCTGCGAAACGTACCAAGTGGGAATTGCTGAACTATCCGCGAAGGGCTCGTCATAGGCATCGACCAGTTGAGGCAAAATTTCGAGTGCCTTCGGCGTGACGCGAAAGGCGTGGTGATCAGTCTTTAGATGATTAGCGACGCGCTGGGCATGGTTCGATTCATCAAATTCTTTCTCATTGAAGCCGATCGAAAAGGTTTTTAATGGGTGCGAGAGAAGGCCCTGAGCGATCGCGCAGACGAGCGACGAATCGATGCCGCCGGAAAGAAAGGCGCCGAGAGGAACTTCGCTTTGGAGCCGTAGTTTGACCGACGAAGTAAGGAGCTCGCGAATCCGCTCAATCGCTTCCTGTTTACTAATCGATTGTTCAAAACTCCAATCGGGCGTCCAGAACGGTTCAATTTTGATTTGCCCATCGCGCCAAGTAAGTGAATGCCCCGGCGGAAGTTTTTTGATGCCCTTGTAGATCGAAAGCGGCGGCGGGATGTACTGATAAGTGAGATAAGCATCGATCGCAGCGGGATCAACCTCGTGAGTCGCATCAGGCAACTGCAATAGGCTTTTGATCTCACTGGCGAAAGCGAGTCGCCCGGCCTGTGCTCGATAATAGAGGGGCTTCTTCCCAAATCGATCACGGGCGAGCACCAGGCGGCGATGCTTCGCGTCATAAAGCGCCAGCGCAAACATGCCATTGAGGTTGCGAAAGCAATGCCTGCCCTCATCCTCAAAGAGATGCAAGATCGTTTCGGTGTCGCCGGAGGTTTTTAAGCGATGTCCCGAGCCATCGAGCCGGTGGTGAAGATCGCGATAGTTGTAGATCTCGCCATTGAAGGTGAGCCAGACCGACTCATCTTCATTGGCCATCGGCTGCGAACTGCCAGCGACATCGATAATCGCCAGACGCCTATGACCCAGTGCGACACCCGGCTGCGGCTCATAGGGCGATTGGTGTTTGTACTCGCTCGCAAAACTCCCCTCGCCATCGGGCCCGCGATGGCGAAGCACATCGGTCATGCGCTTCAGTGTTGATGGGTCGACCGCAAGTCGAGGATCGGTCCAGATTGCGCCGGTGATGCCGCACATGTTGGACCTTGTGGTTACCGTCGCAAGCGGTTAGCCGCTTGCGACAAAAGTGAAATCCTCTTTCGAGCGAAGTCGTTACTTTTCTGCACTGAGCGTTAATTTGCCCGTTTTGTATTTGGTCCAGTACTTATCGAGTTCGCTCTTGATAAAGCCACTCAAAATCACCATGCCAATCATATTGGGGAACGCCATGCCGAAGATCATGAGGTCGCTAAATTCGAGGATGTTGCCTTCTGTGATAATCGATCCAAGGACAACGCAACACAAAAAGAGCAGTTTGTAGTACAGCGATTTTCCCTCTCCGAGCAGGTAAGCCCAGCATCTCTCGCCATAATACGACCAAGAAATAACCGTTGAATACGCAAACAGGAAAACCGTTGCGTAAAGCACATAGCGGAACCAATCATAGCCGCCACGCTTCATGGCTCGAGCCATAATCGCCGCGCCTTTTTTCGCTTGACCGAGCTGCGCCACTTCCGCTCCTACCTTTTCGGCAGTCGCTTTTGCTTTGACCGCTGCTTCGGGATCTTTCTCGGCGGTCAAACGAGTGGTTTCACGTTCTTGGACGAAGTTTTTGAATGTTTCGCCGCTCCATGCGCCGGTGATGATGATCACCAAAGCCGACATCGTGCAGACAACAATCGTATCGATAAAGGGCTCGAGCAGCGCTACGATCCCTTCGCTCACAGGTTCGTCAGTCTTTGCTGCGGAGTGAGCAATGGCCGCGGAGCCGACACCAGCTTCGTTTGAAAAACTAGCTCGCTTGATTCCCACGACCATGATCCCCATGAACCCACCCCATCCGGCCTGCAAGCTGAATGCCTTGGCGAAGATTAGCTGGAAACTCGGGATGATTTCGTCGTAATTTTTGAAGATGACAAAAAGCGCCATGGCGACATAGCTCGCGCACATAACGGGGACAATCTTGTCCGCCACTTTGCCAATCGACTTGATGCCGCCAATGATGACCACACCTGTCATCACCGCCATACCAAGGCCGTAGATGATGGGATACTTATCAAGAATGGCAAATGCGGGTTCTTCGCGAATGGCATTGAGCGATTGCCCCACTTGAAAAGAGCATCCTCCGCCAAAAGAAGCCCCGATGCACATGATCGCAAACAGGGTTCCTAAAAATGTCCCCAGGGGTCGAAGG
>JBKJSI010000566.1:0-3222 GCA_046595915.1 Pirellulaceae bacterium | reverse complement strand
GAGCCGCCGCCCGGAACGCAAGTGATCTGGACCGGACTACGCCGCGTCCTCGACTTCTCCCTCGCCTGGGCAGCATTCGGCAAGAACAAGGATGAACTTGTGTATAAATGACAGCCACCTTGCCCCAGGGAGAGGGCATCTTGGCCATCTTGGCCATGTTGCAAAAAGCAAGCGGTTCTTCGCAGGCCTCAAGCCAATCTGGCAGTTGCTTTTCAAGTTGCTTTCCGCAGCGCGGCCGCCAACACCGAGAGCTTGCCACCGTTGCCACCTTGCCACCAACTCTCTCCCGCCACCACCCTCCACCATCCACGAGAGCCCGCCACCACCGCCACCCGCCACCAACTTCCTTCCCCTCAAGCAACTGGTTCAGGCGCGAGCCGCTTCAAAATGCCGCCGAAGCAAAGCGAACGCCTCAAATTCCCGGCGCCCGGCAGTTTTGCCCACGACAATCTCCAACCGCCCAAGCTCGGCTTCGATCTCCGCGCCCGGCAAAATCCCAATGCGGGTGCACAGAATAGCGGCCTCGAGAACGGCGTGTTTGGCTCGGTTGAGCCCAATCCAGTGCCGGACGAAGTCTTGGTCGACGATCTTACATTCGACTTCAATCCGCGGCGGCGTTTCGCTGATGGACGCGACCTCAAACTCAAACCAGCGGCAACAGTCGACAAGCCGGCGACATTTCCCGCTGGGAGTGTGCGTCGAGTCCGGCGCGGCTCCAAGTTGGTGAATGGCGGCCTTGGCGAGGAGCAGCACGTCGTCAGTGATATGAAAGACACCGCAGCGATTTCGGCGAAGGTTTTCGAGCGACTCGGAACCTTCGAACGGGCGCAGAAGCAGACTGTCGATATTCCCCGAAACTCGCGGGCCCATGGGCACGAGATGAAACCCGCCGCTTGCAGAGGATGTCGCGAGAAGGCCTTCGATAATCATTCGCCGCCGCCCATCATGTCAACGACGCCAATCGGATAGACCATCTCCGCAAGTAGGTGCTGCTGAGGCGAGGAAAACACTTCGGGCGCGTCGCTCCGTTCCTCGGAGGCAAATTCAGCGCGGTCGGGCGGGATTTCGATGCCCGAGAGTGTTAAGAAATTCGCAAGCATTCGGTCCCCGTGCTGTGTGAGAATCGCTTCGGGGTGGAACTGCACGCCGAAGAGCGGCGCCTCGCGATGAGCGATCGCCATCACGACGCCATCACTGGTCCAAGCGGTCATTTCGAGGCACGCCGGCAAGTCGCGCCGCGAAACGATGAGCGAGTGATAGCGGCAGACGGTGAGCGGCGCGGGAAGGTTTTCAAAAATGCCGGTCCGGGCGTGCTCGATTTCGCTCGTGCGCCCGTGGACGGGCCACGGGGCTCTTTCGATTTTGGCGCCCAGGGCCATGCCGATCGCCTGATGCCCAAGGCAAACGCCGAGGATCGGGGTTTCGCGATGGCAGAGGCTGATCACATCGAGACTGCACCCGGCTTCGGTCGGCGTGCAGGGACCGGGCGAGATAACGATCGCGGCGTAGGCACGCTCGCGAACCTGTGCGGCCGTGATCTGATCGTTGCGGAGCACCTCGACTTGCTGGCCGAGGCGCCGAAGGTATCGCGCGAGGTTGTGCGCGAAGCTGTCATAATTGTCGATGAGGAGGATCACGAAGTTCCGCGCAAACTTGTCACGAGTTATTCCGGCCAGGGGAAGGTGGTTTGCCGGCGCCTATTTCTTTTTCGCCCGCTTTTTGGTTTTTGGGGAGGGCACGGGTCCCCCTTCGGCGGCGATGAGCGAGACTGGCGCGAGTTCCGCTGCGGCAGCGATGGGGGCCGCGACAGGAACGGCGCAGGCGGGAAGGTTGCTGCAACAGGGAATCACCGAACGAGCTTCGAGCGAGTAGTAGGTGATGACCTGGCCGGTCATCGGGTTTTCGAAGCGGTACTCGAACCAGAAGACGACGTAGTTGATGCGGTTGCACTCGGCAGGGCCGATCGAAGAGCTGTCGCTTCCCCAGTGGAAATTCCAGTAGCCGGAAGCGGGCTCGACGGGGGCGGTGAGCGTGGTTTTGGGCGGACTGGTTGGGATTTGATTGGTGCCTGGGGGCAGGATCGCGACGTGGACTTGGCTGGGGTGACCGGCGTTCGTCCGCAGGGCCTTTCCCTTGGCTTTCAGTTGCACCGAGCCGTTGGTGTTCAGGCAGAGGGATTGGACGCAGCAATCGCCGGGTACGCAGGCCGTCTCGCAGTCGCCCTTAGAGCAGCAGGTTTCTGGGTTGCCTTCGGTGGTTTCTTCGCTGTCCGACATGATGACGCCTTTTATAGCCTGAGGGCGGTTTCGGGGATTAGCGAATCTTACTTTCGGTGGGCGGTTAATGCGAACGTGGAGGCGGGGATTTGAAAAAGGGCTTGATTCGTGTGTCGTGGTCGCGTTGCAATTGTAGGGGGTGAGTGGCGCCATTTGGCGCATCCATTCGTGAAGTCGAAGTCTTAGAAGCGAAAGCCGAAACCGACGTTCGAAAAGAAGCTCGCGGCGTCATTATTAAGCCCCCAGCCCACTCTCATACCGAGTTCCATGTTATCGGTGATCAAATAGTGAGTGCCTGGGCTTAAAAAGGCATGAGTACCATCATGCTCGGAACCGGTTGCGGTGATGCTAAAATATTCCGCATGCACGTTCCAGCGCTCTGTCAGTGGAACTCGTAAGGCGACGGAAGGCGCCCAATTGTTGAATGCGTCTTCTGGGCCATGCTCGGTACCATAGCGTATCGAGGAATCGAGTCGCCAGCGATTTGGCAGTTCCCAGCCGAAGCCATAGGTCGCGATCACATCTGTTTGGGGCGATTCGCCGCTGGTTGGCGTATAGCCCTGTAAGATCACCGCGCTGCGCGGAATCCAGCCATCTTGCTGCGTCAATTGCGCCTTGAAACCGTACAGCATTTGCGATTCGCGCTCGAGTTCGCCGCTTTCAAATTCTTGTCCCCCGCCGCCGCCGGAGACTGCCGCATTGGCGCCGCCCACTTCGTAATTCCAGCCGATTCGCAATTCGATGTTTTCCAGGATTCCGAAGCGGACGAGGGTTTCGGGAAAGCTGTGCGTCTCGGCGACATCTCGGTTGTCAATGAAGGAATAGGAAGTTTCGAGGATCGAGAAGCCCCTGGTCACCGTGCTCGTGGCGGGTGTGAATGTGTCACGATCGGTTTCCATTTCTTCCAGTACTTCTTGCTCTTCCGGTTCGAACTCTGTTGACTCCG
>JBKJSI010000557.1:0-6640 GCA_046595915.1 Pirellulaceae bacterium | reverse complement strand
CGCCTGACGGGCCCAGCGCTGCGCGGGATGGGGCTGCACAAAGCCTTTTCCCTTGGCGAACAGCAGCGCGGCCTGGGTCGACCGCAATGCTAGAAGCGTGCATTGGGCTCTGAGCTCAAGCACCGCCTCCATTTGTGGATCGCCCGCGAGCAACAACATTTGTGCCCGAAGCTGGTTGAGCTCATGCCCCAATCGATCGGCGCTGGCGACTAGTTCCCTACGGTTCGCGGATTCCGCGCGCAGAAAGTTCGTGGCGGCTCGGGTTAGACCAAGGGCTAAGCAAGAAGTTTCGAGGCCGCCGCCTCCACCGCCGCCGAGGACACGCTCCTTCGGCCCGGCGAGCAAATATTGGTCCGAGAGCAAGACATTGTCGCAGCGGACAGAGCTGGTTTGCGAGCCGACTAGCGCGGAGAGCGAAAGTGGCGGATCGACAGTTACGCCGGCCGTATTCGTTGGCAGTAGAAAAAGTGTCTGCTCACCGTTGTCGAGTGTCGCACCGATTACGACTGCTTTGGCTTGCGGTGCGCCGGTGACCCAGGGGATTTCACCATGCAGTTTGAACTCGGTTTTTGATAGCTGCTCCACTCGGAGCGCAGGCGCTTGATGCTGCCGCGAAGTAGTGAGTTGCGACAGGCCGATCGTGATGAAGGTTTTGCCTTGCGTCAGGTCCGGCAGATATTCTTGCTTCAGATGCTCTGGCCCGCGCAGCACATGCCGGATCGCGGCTTCTCGCTGGCTCAGAATGAATGCCGTCGTGAGACACGCTGAGGCGATCAGTTCACTGCCGGCGAGCTGTTCGGCTTGGCTGAGTTCTTGGCCGCCAAAATCGCGCGGAATGGACCAGCTGGCGACTCCCGAATCCATCAACTTGGCCCAAGAATCGGCAGGCCATGTCGCCAAAGTATCGGCGTCGTCCGCGCGACGAGCCAGCTTCATTTCAAGATTTTCGAGCATGTTCGACGGGTTCGGCATCGACGGAGGACTTCCGACTGCGGAGATTGAAATATTCGATCGTATCACGAAATTGGCGCCCGAGTTCACCGGCTTTTTTGGCAAAAATTTGATGTGTGCGGCGCCGGCGCATCGCTTGCCGCTGAATGCTCGATGGCGTAAAAAGATGGGCTTCCTGAGCGATGGTAACTCGCCTTGGAATTTGACCGCCTCGCAAACTTCTCACCGCCTCTTCAATTAAAAATCTCTCCATGATCTCTCCCACCATCGTCAAGTCGGACAATATCAAAGCGATTCTCGAACGGGCCATGGAAGCGGGCGACGGCCTGTTGCGCCTGACGCCGACCTGGGTTCCGCGCAGCTTTTTGCATCCCGGTCGCCGCATCAAGCTCCATCCCGATGACCTTTACGCTTACGGCGCCAATCGCGGCGGTATTGATGAGCGCTGGTTCTCCAGCACGACCGAAGCCGCGAACGAAGGCCGTGTCTGGCACGAAGGGCTCAGCTTCTGTTCCTTCGAAGGGCAGCATTTCTTGCTCAGGGACGCCGTCGCCGAGCAAGGGGCGAAGCTGATCGGTTCAGGCATGTTTGGAAAATACAACCGCTGGCCGGTCTATTCCAAATTCTTTGACAACATGGGACCGATCCCCCATCACTTCCACCAAAGCCAGAAGGACGCGGCGCTCGTCGGCCAAGAAGGCAAACCGGAAAGTTATTACTTCCCTCCGCAATATAACAACGTCGACAACAACTTTTGCTACACGTTCATGGGCCTTGAGCCCGGTACGACGAAGCAAGACTTGCGGCGATGTCTTGAAAACTGGAACAAGGGCGACAACGGCGTCCTCGATTTGTCCCGAGCTTATCGCCTGCAGCGTGGCACGGGTTGGCTCATCCCCCCCGGCGTGCTGCACGCTCCCGGCTCGCTTTGCACTTACGAGCCGCAGTGGGGCTCCGATGTGTTCGGCATGTTCCAGTCAGTCGTCGAGGGCCGCTATGTACCCTGGTCACTCCTAGTCAAAGACATGCCAAAGGAGAAGCACCAAGACCTCGACTTCATCATCGGCCAGCTCGACTGGGAAAAGAACGTCGACATGCATTTCAAAGAATCGAACTTCCTCGAACCGATCGTTGCCGACGAGGGCGTCGGCTACAGCGACAAATGGATCGTCTACGGTCGCGTCGACAGCCAACAGCTTTTCAGCGCCAAGGAACTCACCGTTCAACCGGGCGCGAAATGCACTCTCAAAGACCCCGGCCCCAGCGGCTGGATCACGGTGCAAGGCAAAGGCAAGATCGGCAAGCTCCCCCTGCAAACGCCAGCGATGATCCGATTTGGCCAAGAGACAGAGGATGAAGTCTTCATCTCCGCCGAAGCCGCCAAGAAGGGCGTCGTCATCGAAAACACCGGCAGCGAATCGCTCGTCGGCCTGCGTTATTTTGGCCCCGATACATTTGAGAAGTTGCCGAATGTGGGCGATGCCAAGAAGAAATAATTCGAGACCGCTTGCCCTTCATCGCTTGACCATCTTTGATTAGGAAAGACCTCTCCATGTCTACTTTCCCCAAATTGCATAATGCCATGTGGCCCGGGCTCGTTGGTAAGGAGGACGGCACCGATCATCCGCCGATTAGCCTCGATCGGATGCTGGAACTCACCGCAGGCGCATCGGTAAACGGGCAGAAGTTCGACGGCGTAGATCTGTTTCTGTTTCATCCCCATACTGATCCCGATGCTTCCGACGCTGATCTGCGAACGATGGCCGATAAGATTGCGGCGAAGGGGCTTAATGTCGGTTCGCTGGTTGCGCCGGTGTGGCCGGGGACGGTCGGCGCGTCTGCGATGGGGAGCGAAGAGGATCGCAAGAAGTTTGTACTCGCGGTGGAAAAAGCTTGCCGCATTGGCAAAGTTTTGCGCGAGCATGGCGTTCGCAAGTATGGCGTGATCCGCATCGACTCGGCCACCGGACCGAGCGATTGGGTCAAAGATCCCGCTGGCGGCACGAAGAAAATCGCCGCGACGTTTCGTGAAGCTGCTAAAGTCGCTAAGGATTACGGCGAACGGCTCGCGGCCGAAGGGGAAATCTGCTGGGCGGGCATGCACTCGTGGAAGGCGATGATCGATACGCTCAACGAAGTTGGCATGCCTGAGACCGTTGGCTTTCAAGCCGATCAGGCGCATACCTATCTCTATCTCATGGGATACAACTCGCCGGAAAACGCACTGCTCAAGCCTGGCTATTCGCAAGCCGAGTTCGACGCGGCTTACACTAGGATGACCGACCTGCTTCGGCCCTGGACGATCGACTTCCACGTCGCCCAAAACGACGGCTCGGTTCATGGCACGGGCTCGCACGACAAAACGGGCCGCCATTGCCCCGCTGACGATCCGAATGGCAAACTCGATATCGAGAAGACCGCGGGCTACTGGCTTAAAGACGCGAAGGCGCGCGGGATTCAGCACATCTGCTGGGATGGCTGCATGTTCCCGAACGCGATGCTCGAAAAGCAGGAAACTTGGAACACTATCCTCGCGACGATGATCAAAGTCCGCGAAGCTCACGGCTGGAATTAACGTAAGCGATTCGCTCCGTCGACTCGCGTTCAACAAGAAGGTTTGCCATGCGCAAAACCGCAATCGCTTCAATCTGTTTCGCCATTCTGCTCGTTAGCTTTGAGTGCCCTGCCCAATCGCTCAAAGCGGGCGCCGCGAAGCGAGTCATCACGCCCAAACCCTTGCTGCCCATATCTGGCGACATGGGGACGCCCAAGATGGCGACCGATCAGAAGGGCGATCTCACGGCTCGCGCCCTTGTTTTGCAGAAGGGCGAGACGACCATCGCGATTGTCGGTCTCGACTCGCTGGGATTTCCTTCGGTTCTTGCTGATCGGGTGCGTGCAAAAGTACCTCGAATTCCTGGCCAGAACATTGTGATTGGCTCGAGCCACACGCACAGTGCGCCGGACTGCTATGCGTTTCCCGATGGTAAAGGCGGGCACACGGGCGACTTGAAATATATGGATTTCGTGTGCCAAAAAGCGGCGGATGCGATTAACGAGGCAGTCGATAAGCTCGCGCCTGCTTCGCTCAAAATCGCGGTAGGCGAGGCGAAGGGAAAGATCGCGTACAACTACTACGCGCCTGATTTGTACGATCGCCGCATGGGCGTGATTCAGGCGATCGGCGAGGACGGCAAAGCCATCGCGACTTTGGTGAATTACGCGATTCACCCTGAAGTGCTTGGGTCCGATCGGGCGATTCTTAGTCCTGACCTGATCGGGCCGCTTTGTGACAAGCTTGAGGCACAAGCGGGCGGGTTGGCGGTTTTTATGAATGGCGCCCAAGGGGGAATGGTCACCGCCGACAATCGCGATCTGTCGAAACCGAGTGATGCTCAGCGCGGCTACTGGAATGACGATCGCGTTTGGGAGGAATGCGAACGGATCGGCGGCACGATGGCGTCTGAAGCGGTGCGGCTTTTGGCCGAGGCGAAGCCGCAAGCTGATCCGACGCTCGTGTGCAAATCGCTTGAAGTTCGTTTTCCCGTCGAGTCGGACATCATGTGGGCCGTCGTTACCGGTTCGCCGCTCAAGTATCCGCACAATAAGGATCGCAGCGTCACCGCGCGAATCAACTTGCTCAATATCGGCACCGCGCAGATCATCACGATCCCGGGCGAGGCGCTGCCGAATATTGGCTTTTACCTCAAGCGAAAAATGCCCACGGAGCACGCGTTTCTCTTCGGCCTAACGAATGACGCGTTTGGGTACATTCTCACGAAGGTCGATTTCAAAAGTTTTCCGCGGTATGACTACGTTTCGCGGACTTCGCTGGGGGAAATGACGGGCGAGATTTTGATCGAGAACGTGCTGAAGCTCGTGGCGGAAAGTCCCGCGCCGGATTCGGTGGGGAAAGCGAAGTAACGCCTACACCCATGCGAACATCCCTCCAGGACCGACCGACGCCTCCGCGGCCCTGGCGACTTTTGCTGACGATACTTGCAATCATTTTCGCGTCCGAAGCGATCGTGATGATTTTCTTGCATTGGTTCGTGCCGCGCGATTTGGACTACATCTCGGAGGCGCTGGTTGATGCGTTTTTGCTCACTTGCGTACTCGCGCCGCTCCTTTGGTGGATTGTGATCGTGCCGCTGCGCGATTTGGTCGAGTCGAGGCTGCGGCTGTTGCACCGAGTATTCACGGTGCAAGAGGAAGAGCGCGGGCGCATCGCGCGGGATCTGCATGATGGGCTTGGGCAGTCGATGACGAGTCTCCTGGTTCGTATGCGGGCGATTGAGGAGGCGACGACGGATGCGAAGGTGCTCGAGCAAATTCGCGATGTTCGAAAACTGGGAAGCGACGCATATGATCAGGTCCGGCAGCTTTCGCGCGGGCTGCGACCTGCGGCGCTGGATGATTTTGGGCTTGCGCCGGCGATTGAGCGGTTTTTGGGCGAGGCTACCGCGGGGTGCTCAGTTAAGGTTGAGGCGGATCTTGCCGCGCTGGCGGACCGGCGCCTGCCTGAGATCGTGGAGACGAATTTTTATCGCGTGATTCAAGAGGCGACCGCGAATGCGCTAAAGCACGGGCGGCCTACGAAGATCGCGCTCTCGCTTCTTCTTGATCGCGATGGGCTTCAGGCCGAGTTTGCGGATGATGGCGCGGGTTTCGATCCTTCCCAGATCGAATCGGCAAAGCGGGGCGATGGAAAATTTGGGCTTTGGAGCATGCGGGAGCGGATTGCGGCTTTGGCGGGAAAGTTGCGGGTCGAGTCGCGCGTCGGGGCGGGGACTATAATCAAGGTGCATATCCCCCAAGCGAGTTTGGAGACGCATGACGCCGCCCATTCGAGTTCACATCGCCGATGATCACGCCGTGCTTCGCGCGGGGCTTCGGCTGTTGATTCAATCGCAGGCCGATATGGACGTGGTCGGCGAATCGGGCGACGCGGAAGAGACGCTTCGGCGGCTGATGGAGACGACCCCGGATGTTTTGACACTCGACCTGACGATGCCAGGCGGCGGGGGCATTCCGTTGCTCAAGCGGCTGTCGGCAGAGATGCCGGGTTTGCGGGTGGTCGTGCTCACGATGCACGACGAGGCCGAGTACTTTCGCTCGGCGATGGCGGCGGGGGCGGCGGGGTATGTGGTGAAGAAATCGGCGGACACGGAGCTGCTGACGGCGATTCGCACGGTCGCGCAGGGGCGGACTTATACGAATGTTGAGCTCGCGACCGGGCTCGAGCGGGCGTCGGCGGGCGATCTTACAAAAAATCTCGCGGAGCTCAGCCAGCGCGAACGGGAGGTGCTGGAGTTCGTGGCTCAAGGGCATACGAATCAGGCGATTGCGGATCGGCTTTCGCTGAGTGTGAAAACGGTGGAGTCGTATCGCGCCAGGCTGATGACGAAGCTGGGACTACAGTCGCGGGTGGATTTGATGCAGTTTGCGCTGGAATCGGGGTTGTTGTCTGGGGCGAGGTCGCGGGCTAAGCCGTCGTGAGTGCGGGTTGATTTTTGGCTTGTTTTTTCAACCTGGCCTAGGTGGCCCAGTGCGCTCCCTCTCGGGGGTTGAAGGGCTGTCATTTATACACAAGTTCATCCTTGTTCTTGCCGAATGCTGCCCAGGCGAGGGAGAAGTCGAGGACGCGGCGTAGTCCGGTCCAGATCACTTGCGTTCCGGGCGGCGGCTC
>JBKJSI010000535.1:0-4185 GCA_046595915.1 Pirellulaceae bacterium | reverse complement strand
GAGCCGCCGCCCGGAACGCAAGTGATCTGGACCGGACTACGCCGCGTCCTCGACTTCTCCCTCGCCTGGGCAGCATTCGGCAAGAACAAGGATGAACTTGTGTATAAATGACAGCCTGAGGCGCCAGTTCCCGCGCGGGACGATCGGGCGTCTTTTTCGCTGCGGTGCGAAACCGCAGCAGTCGAATGGCTACGACTGACGAAAAGGCCAGAACCCGCTCTAAACGGTTGCTCGTTTGATAGTTTCGCGATTCAATTTGACAGCCGGTCTTTAAGGCTTTATGAAAATCTTCAATACTCCAGCGTAATTCATAATACCGCACCACGCACTCGGCGTCGGCCCAGGTGTTCACTTCCTCCGCAGTGTACAACACCCAGCGAATCGCTTCGCTCCCCGCAGGTGGATTCGCTTCACGCAGTTCGACCACGCACATCGGCAACGGTTGTAATGGTGCATGTTCGCGAATCCACGCGTTTGTCACGCTGGGGATCGGAATTCCCACCTGACTAAAGCGAACTTCACATTGCGCCTTGCGCGGCTGTTGATCGTGAGAGGCAGTCACCTCGACCTCCCGCACGCCTTGCACCGGCAACTCGTTCAACAATTCGTGCAGTTGCAGGATGCGTCCATCCAAGGCCGCCGCTTTGCGATTGAGGTGGGCGACACGAATTACCCAACTGCAATGTTGACGCTGGGCGCGCAGCAACACTTCATAATCATCGGCTCCCCGATCGCACACATGAATCCATTTCACTCCCTCAGCAGGCGATCCCAGCTCCTCGATGAGTCGCCCCCACACTACCGATTCACGCTTCGGATCTCGCCGCCGTGAGTTTTTCGCCCCTTTCTTTTTCTTCGCCGGAGGAGGGCGATGAAACGTAACCTGCCCCGCCAAACCATCGATTTCCTCCGACACGGCATCGACCATTAAGCCCGAATGCACATGAAAGCCACGTTGTTTCCCGCTGGCCACCGCGCCTAAGCCGGTTGTCTTTTTGTGCGACGTGTAATTCACTTCGGTTGTGTCGCTGATGAGCAATTTCACATCGCCTGAATGACAGGCCAGACGTGTTTGCTGGCAATGCGGCGCGAGAATCGCCTGCGGTGTCACATCATCACTATCAAACAAGCGATAAACTCCTTTCAAATCCGCCCAGGTCTCCGCCTGGTCGGGTGTTCCTTCGGCGGGACGAGCCGCAGCTTGCTGGGCATACTTCACCAGGCGTTTCGTTCGTCGCTTGTCTCCCAGTTCACATTGACCAAACTCGTGTTCCGCCCATTCAGACACGCCCAAAATCACCGGTTCCATGTTGACCATCCGTGAACATTGCAGCAAATTACCGCACCCAGCGCCGCGAGAATCCGTTCTGACTTCCGTGAACTTACGAAGACGGGTCATCGTCGACGTCGCGACACTCCCTCGGAATACAAATCGCGTGCCACGGCAAAAACCCGAAAACACGATGATTGCGATGCTTGGCTTGTAAGGTTTACACGAGATTTGTGGAAAAATGTGGGTAATAGTCAGGCGCTCGATCGTCTCCTTGCCATCGCGCACGCAAGCCGAGATCGCCACGCCAATCGACTTCAGTCCCTGCCACTGATCCTGATTCGGCAACGCTTCGGGAACAGGTAGGTGCACATAGCAGCGAGTCTCGTCGCGACCGTGCGCCGTTTCTTTCGTCGTAAGTTGGCGAGCATCAATGCCCGCGAAATCGTTGTCGAATTGCCGATCGATGTATTCGATGACCGCGTCGTGCAGCTTCATGGTGCAGCTTCTCCTGGTTGCCCTTGAGCGCCAACACATAGTCGGCTTTCTGCTCGATAACTTGACCGGCAATCGCCTTCTGCGCTCCCATCGCGTCGATTTCGACTTGTCATCGCAGGCGACTTGTCCTAGCGACAGTCCAAACTCGCTCGCCCACACACTCACCCAATGCAGTGCGCCAAGGCCCTTCTTCCGATCGTGGCTGCGCCATCTTGCCATCGACGGCATAGATGGGCTGTTTGATCTCGGTCGCCTCGGCGGCCTGATTCTTGGGCGACGAGAGCTAGGCCGGGATAAGCTAGGCCGGGATACTGGCCGAGAAGCAGGTCTGAAAAGGCCGTGGGATGGAACAGCGACAATACCCGCCGAAAAACATCCTTCCGCGGCACGCCGTTGGGCAGGTCGAGTACGCGGAGCAAGAAGGCTTCCTGGTACTTGGCCCACTGCGCAATCGTCGTCGGTCCACTCGCCCCGGCGAGGACAGCCATCAAGGCGATGACTACGACGCTCACAAAGGGATGCTTCTGATTGATCGTGCTATGAGGATCTTCCAGTTCGTCATAATAACCAACCACTTCCTCCAGCGAGATGCGAACTGTAGACATGAGAAAACTCCGTGCGCGAAGAGCGGCTCCACGGAGCAAACTATCAATCCAATCGCTGAAGCGCTAGCACCCCATCTTGCCAGGATGCCCCCGAGTGCACGCCGGCCCTGGGCTTTACCTGCACGGAAAACTCCAACTTTTGGAGCGAGCGATGATTTACTTCGTTGCAATTTCAGAGGAAACGAATCGGGACCCCGATACCGCCAAATAAAGAGCTGAGTTGATTGCCCTTCAAGCAACGATAACGAAACCCTCGGATCGCCGGTCGCGTCACGAGGCGCTGCGGTTCGTCACAATTCGGTTCGAGCATGGGCCTCCAGGAGGCGTTAGAACCTCGGGTAAGTCCAAGAAATGGAGTCCGATTCTTGGTTGCCAAGCGACGTCTTCGCCTTGGGCTCGGATGGGGCGGCCGTAACGAACAAAGCAAAGGCGATGATCGGCCTATTTAGCAGGCGCCGTCCATCTACCAGACTTCGCGGCCGCCGCTTCGCGTCAGCCCTGCGGCTATTGCGATATTTGCCGCGAGCCCCTGTCGTCGCTTCGATCCTACCTGGCGGCAATTCAGGGCGCTCAGGTCGTCTGTGGTCTCGTTGGTTAAAGCCGATGCTTACTAAATCTGACGGCTTTTTGCGTCACTATCAAGTGAAGCCGTTTAGTCCTTTGGTGACTACTCGGGTTTGACTGGTGCTTCGACGTGTGTCGGAGCGGTATTCCTTGATTCGCAAGGACCGCTCCGGCAGGGGCGGTCCGTCTCTTCGGAGCGACCCATGATTGCAATTGCGCCTCAACAGACTCCCCCCGAATCGGATTCTTGGCAGGCGGGTTTTCTGGCCATGCTACCCGCGATCACCCGGCAGGCCCAAGTGGCGTTTCGCGGTTTCAACGCGGAAGCGAAAGAGGACGGGGTAACGGAAGTGATCGCCAGCGCCATGTGCGCCTACCGGCGGCTTCATGAACGGGGCGAACTACAGCGGGCCTTCCCCACGGCGCTCGCGCGTTTCGCCATTGCCCAGTACCACGCGGGTCGACGCGTCGGTTCGTCACACCGCTCGGGTGATATCTACGCGCGTCGCACCCGAGTCTGTTCCGGCGGCGGCTGGCCTCACTCGGAATCAGAGTCGTCAACGGGCCGCGCTTGGCAGGAAGCGCTCGTCGACAACCGTCGCACCTCGGTCCCGGCACAGGTTGCTTTTCGAGTCGACTTTCCACGTTGGCTTGGTCGCCTTGCCCCTCGTGATCGGCAAGCCGCGGAACGTTTATCGCTAGGCTACTCAACTCGCGAAGTTGCCGGCGAGTTGCAACTATCGCCAGGGCGAATTTCGCAGCTGCGGCGCGAGCTGGCTGAATCGTGGTTTTCGTTTACGAACGCTACCACGGACAAGGCACAGCCCGCCCAGCGCGATCCCGTTCGAAATGCACGCGAGACCATACCGCCGACCACCCGATCAGGCATTTTCGAGAGTTCGGCGATAAGCAGAGCCGATCTCTTGAAACGTTGCAATGCAAGTAGCGGCACTGCGTGGAACAAGAAGTAACGTGAAGCTCATTTTTTGGGGAGCCTGAATTTGGAAGAACGAGCAAAGCTTCATGGAGTGTGCTTTAAAGTCGCCTTGGTAATCGCGGCGATCCCTCGGCGCGACGGCACGAAACTGGCTCGTTTTTCCGGCGGTTGAACTCGCCCTCATCGGGGCGCTCCTTGGAGATGGGGTCAACTTGGGCAAAACCCGATTAACCTGGCTGAAGATCGTACGCTAGGCTAAAGATCAAAAACGGATCGCCCTACGCACTAGGGGGGCCCCTCTCGGGGGGGGC
>JBKJSI010000522.1:0-4243 GCA_046595915.1 Pirellulaceae bacterium | reverse complement strand
GAGCCGCCGCCCGGAACGCAAGTGATCTGGACCGGACTACGCCGCGTCCTCGACTTCTCCCTCGCCTGGGCAGCATTCGGCAAGAACAAGGATGAACTTGTGTATAAATGACAGGGGCTAACGTCGTGGTTCGCCTTCAAACCTGCCGATGGCTAAGTTCATTGTACTCAGCACGCCCCCAATGTGATTACCACTCACGTTGGGCGCCTGCATTCGCTCCTTGCGAGCATCGGCGACCTAAGGCGTGCTAGCAGCCTCCCGATATCAATACGAATGCTGGCGCAAGGCGGCAAATTCCACTCTGGGCTTGCCGCGATAGCCCTGACTTTGCTAATTCCCTCGCACCGAATTCTTTGTTTCGGTCTGCGCAGTTGGTTGCGCGGCTCCATCGAGCGGTTTGCAGGGAAGCTCCGCCATGAATCGCACCGGAATCATTGTCGCTATTACCGCCACGACGCTGCTCGGCGTCGGAGGCTGGTACACGCGATCATGGTGGTGGGGAAGCAAACCCACGGCCGCCAAAACGAATACGCAAGCCGAAAAAGAGAAGGAAAAGGACGCAGCGACCAAGGAGCCCGCGATGGGGGAATCGCAGCCCGTTGCGCGAGTCGCCGCAGCCAAGATTCATGAGCGCTATGAAGCCAAGCCAGCCGCGAAGTCGCGCTACGGCGCTGAAGAATCACTCTCTTCCGACGAGTCTGAAACGGAAGCGTCAGAGGAAAAGCCTGTTCGACCTAGCGCCAAATTCACGGCGAAGTTTAATAGCGACGCGGATGCCACTTCCTCTGAAGAAGAAACTACAGCAACCGACGCCGCGGCTGCTGATGCCACGACCACAGAAAAAACAGACCCCTCGGCCGCTGCCGAATCGGCCAATGGCGCTGAGACCGGCAGCGAGATGAAAGCCGAAGAGAAGAGCGACGCGCCAGCCGAAGAGACGACAGCCATCCCCGCCGAGGAAACCACTCCACCGGGAGCAGGCACCGAGCCTACCGAGCAAGGTGATGCATCTGCCGATACCCCAAAGCCCCGCGCCAACCCGCTGCGACGACAAGATACCTCGCGCGCACCGCCGCTCCGCAGCGAGGAAGACGAGCCAACCACCGAGACTGCAGATAACGCCGCCCAGCGCGAAACGCCGGCGGATGAAGTGGTGCGAATCCAAGAGCCCGTCCGCGCGGCGAAGGCACTTCCGAAACATCTTGAAGCGACGCCGGAATCGGAACCAACCACCAAGCGAAGTCTAAAAGTCGCGCAGCCGATAAGCAGGCCGCCTGAGCTCGAAGAGACGCCTCGAATGGTCAGCGGCGACGCCTCGGCGCGAAGCATCGACGATGCCGGCTCGGAACTGACGAGCATGATTTCCAAGTCGATGGCCAAGCCTGAAGAAGCGCCTGGCGATCGACGGCTGGAAGGTGAGCAATCGGCGCCGCTTACCCTCACCAAACTCGCCCCAAGCGAAGTGAGCGTGGGACGGCCCGCGATGTTTGAAACACGGGTGCGCAATAGCGGCTCTTCGATCGCCCATCAAGTAATCGTGATGGACCGAGTGCCGCGCGGTGCTCGGCTGATTGATGCGACGCCCAAATACACCCAGACCGCGGAAGGCCATTTGATTTGGGATCTAGGCAGCCTCGATCCAGGGCAAGAGGCGCTAATCAAGATGCAACTCATGCCCGAGGAAGAAGGAGAGATCGGCAGCGTCGCCTCCGTGACTCAGCAGGTAAAAGCCTCTTCCCGAACGGTCAGCACGCGCCCACAACTCCAAGTCGAACACACAGGACCGGCGAAGGCTTTGGTGGGCGAATCGGTGACCTTTCATATCCGCATTCACAATCCGGGAACCGGAATCGCACGAGGCGTGCGCATCGAACAGGATGTGCCACGAGGTCTGTCGCACGACGAAGGCCGCCAACTCGAGTACGAGATTGGGGATCTACCACCAGGGAAAACGCGTGAAGTCGATTTGACACTCAATGCCGCCGAAGCGGGAACTGTGAACAATGTGATTCACGTTCGCGGCGAAGGCGATTTGCAAGCCGAACATACGACTCAGCTCGAAGTCCTCGCCCCAAAAATTGAGACCGAGATCACCGGCCCCAAACGCCGCTACCTCGATCGTCAAGCGACCTACTCCATTCGCATCGCTAATCCGGGAACGGCCGCCGCCAGAATGGTGGAGTTCTCCGCCCAATTGCCGACCGGATTGAAGCATATCAGCGCAGACAACTCCGGCCGCTACGACGCACGCAAGCACGCCGTGTACTGGAAAATCGAAAACCTCCCCGCAGGCCAAGAAGGAATCGTGCAACTCGTCGTGCAATCAACGAGCTCGGGACAACAGGCGATTCGCGTCGCCGCCAAGGCCGAGAGCGGCCTTGAGTGCGCGAGCGAACTGGCCGTCGTAGTCGAAGCCGCGCCAGAGACGAGCTTTACAGTTCGCGATTCCTCCGACCCAATCGAAGTCGGCGCCGAATCAGTCTATGAAATCGTCGTATCGAATAATGGAACACGAGCCGACTCGCAGGTGCAAATCTCCGCAAATCTCCCCCCCGAAATGCAGATCATCGACGCTCAAGGACCGGCCGCGCACACCATTGACGGTCAGCGTGTGCTTTTCGAACCTCTGGGCAAACTCGATCCGAAGTCCGAAGTGACTTACAAGATTAAGATCCGCGCCCTTTCCGCCGCCGCCGATCCGCGCGTCGTGAAAGTTCAAGCAACCTCGACTGCCCTTTCCACGCCCGTGAGCCGCGAGGAAAGCACTTTGATCTACGAAGACCGCTAGTCATCAGAAAGCTAAGGCGACGAACATGAGTGGGCAACCGAGGCGACACATGCTTTGGCTGACAGCGCTATTGGCGGTGGGCTGCAAGCTCGACCGCCGCCGCGCGATCGATTTGGTCGCACCTGACTCGATGTTTCCCGATGAAACCGAATCGACCGCCGATTTCCAAGAGACTGAATCGGGCCTCGCTTACCGCGTGATCACCCCCGGCAACCAAAAGAAGAAGCCGAAGCTGACGAGCACCGTGACAGTTCATTATCGCGGCTGGCTCGATGACAAAACGGAGTTCGATAGCTCCTATCGCAACGGTCGGCCACTCACGCGCAAAGTTTCCCAGGTCGTTAAAGGTTGGACCGAGGCGCTATTGATGATGTCGGAAGGGGAAGTGATGGAGATCATGGTTCCGCCCGAACTAGGCTACGGCGAACGCGGTTTCCCGCCGGTGATTCCCCCTAATGCGACGCTGCATTTTCGGATGGAATTGCTTGAGATTCGGTAGGCCGAAGTCGCAGTTTTCGACCGCAGCTTGAATCAATACTCAGGCCGATTCTCCACTTTTTCCGCTGGCGGGACCGTCACGCCAGCGGCTCTCATCACTCGCTCAATCGCCTTGATCGTTTCCGGATCAGGCCGGAAGTTGCCCGGGCGATGACCGCGAGCGATCATCAGCGGCGTCCAGCCCCATTTGTTTTGCTGGTTCCATGTTTTGATCTCCGCGCCGTGATCAGCGAGCACTTGCACCAGTTTAGGCAGGCTCTGGTAGGCCGCGCCATGCATGGCCGTTTCGCCATTAATGTCGACGGCGTTGATATCGGCGCCGAGTTCCAAAAGCAGTTTCACAGCCTCGATTGCCTCCTCTTCGGTCGCAGCGGCTTCGTCTCCATCGCCGAGGGCGCCAACGCCAGTAGCCGCTAAGAGGGGAGGGCTCTTGTCCGCATTTGGAAAAGTTGGATCGGCTTTGAGTTTGACCAACAGCTTCATCAGTGGAACATCGCCGGTCCGGGCGGCCAGTAGAAACGGCGTCGCGCCCGTCGTCGTAAATCTTCCGCGTCCCGACTCGCCCTTCTTGAGAGGCAGGTTGACATCGGCGCCATTCGCGACAAGTGCCTCGACGATATCGAGACTGGTTAGATCACCCGAGCCCATCGGTGGAGGATCGCCATCGCCGCGAATCGGTTTGCGAACCCAGCTGATCGAATGTAGCGGCGCGTATCCTGCGGGTTGATCGTTAGGGTTCGCGCCTGACTTGAGGAGTCGAGAGGCGAGTTCGAAATGACCATTTTCGATGGCGAGCAAAAGTGGACTCGTTCGCTTGCCGCCGCGCTGAGGCTGCAGCAAGTCGTTCACTTTGCATCCAGCTTCGAGAAGGCGGAATACAACCTCAGCTCGCCCTTCGCGAAGCTGGATGCAAAGTGAACGACTTGCTGCAGCCTCAGCGCGGCGGCAAGCGAACGA
>JBKJSI010000516.1:0-8548 GCA_046595915.1 Pirellulaceae bacterium | reverse complement strand
GGCGAAGCGGGCGAACGCCTCATGGAACTCCGCCAAGCCAACGCCGCCTCCCAATCCTAACCCGAAGCGTCAGCGAGGCGCCCCCTCGCTAACACGTCGGCCTGGGGTTGCGGCTCTCTCGAAAGGACCAAAACATGGACGAACGAGTCATCCGCTTCCGAGTCGGCGTCGTCGTTTTGGCGGCGCTCCTGGCTGGCGGAATCTTGGTCTTCGCCTTTGGCAACCGCTCTCGGTTCATTGGCCAATATTCCATGTTTATCCAATTTGACACCGCGCCCGGCGTGACGGTGAATACTCCGGTCCGCAAAAATGGCATCACGATCGGCCGAGTTAGCAATGTCGAACTCCTTGACGATGGCGTGATGATCACCGCCCGGCTCGACTTGGATAAGAAAATCCGTCAAAGCGAACTCTGCCAAATCAACTCCGCGACGCTCCTGGGCGACGCTGTCCTCGAATTTATCCCCGGCGATGACAAGTCGCTCTATACGTCGTTCTATGGCAATGGCGACACGATGAAGACGCCCGGCCTCGTCCAAGTAAACCCCATGCAGGCGCTCAGCAAGTTCGCTGAAGTGGGCGACGACCTTGAGTTCACCGTCCAGGCGGTCGGCAAGGCCGGAAACCAAGTTGCCGATTTGGCAGGCGACCTGAGCCAGGTGATCAATAGCAACCAAGATCAGTTCAAACGGATCATGGACAAGACGGAAACGTCCCTCACCTCGCTGCAGAACACCTCCGATGTGATCAACAAGCTGATGAGCGACCCCGAACTCAATACCGCGCTCCGCGATTCGATCAAGCGTGCGCCGGTGATTCTGAATGAGTTACAAGAGTCGCTCGCTCAAGCCAAAGACACGCTAAGCAGCTTCAAAGGGGTGAGCACCCGGGCGGAGACGAACCTCGCCAACATGGAAAAATTCACCAAACCGCTTGGCGAACGGGGCGAGCAGATCGTTCTGAATGTCGAACAGAGCCTCAGCGGCCTCAATGAGCTCGTCCGCGAGATCGTCACCTTCAGCCGAACACTCAATGAGTCCGAGGGGACGCTGGGCCAACTCGTCCGCGATCGTGAGCTTTATGACAAGGTGAAATCGACCGTCACGGAAATTGAGCGCGTCGCCAAGCAAGTCGCCCCGCTCATGTCCGATATTCGGGTCTTCGCCAAGAAGCTGAAGGAAGACCCCCGGCAGCTGGGGGTGAAGGGCGCCCTCGATCG
Source organism: Pirellulaceae bacterium (assembly GCA_046595915.1). Taxonomy (GTDB): domain Bacteria; phylum Planctomycetota; class Planctomycetia; order Pirellulales; family Pirellulaceae; genus JBKJSI01. Next base: position 7,329 of record JBKJSI010000516.1, on the reverse strand, counting down.
CCGTCCCTCCGGCATCAGCGGAGGCATGGGAGGCCTCGGCAGCGGCGCCGTCGACTCTGGGGAAGTCATTTTCGGCGAAGAATAGTCCGCATATAGCGAACAAATAGGCAGACACTTCCGCCTATAATGCCGCCTTCCGATCTCTACTCAGAACTGACCTAAGAAAGGTCGGCTAATGCTCCTCGGCGAACCCGCGCCCACTCAGTTTGATATCAACTTCTCCATCCTGGGCGTCCCCGTCCGCGTCCATCCGCTCTTTTTCCTGGGAGTGCTTCTCTTTGGGGGCATTAAGAATCTTGCTAATCCGACATGGCTCGCCATTTTTGGCGTGACGCTCTTTCTCTCGGTATTAGGGCACGAGCTTGGTCATGTTATGGCGTTTGGGTATTACGGCATCCGCTCCCGAGTGGTGCTGATGCTCTTTGGTGGCCTCGCCATTCCCGATTCGGGAATGGGCTCAGGCATCTGGAGCAACTTTGGGGGATACACCAACAATCGCCGCAACACCCAAGGATGGGGGCAGGTAGTGATTTCAGGCGCTGGCCCGGCCGCAAATTTCGTAATGGCGCTGGTAGTAGCAATCGCTGCGAACCTTGCGGGGATTAGCGTGACGTTTCATTTAAACCAGGGGCTCGAGGTTTGGAGTGTCGTGACAAACAATGCGGCCCTGGGAAACTTGGTGCTGTTCATAATGGCGATGCTCTACGTCAACACTTACCTGGGCCTGCTTAATCTCCTACCTATCATTCCAATGGATGGCGGGCAGATTTCCCGAGCGCTCTTCGTCATGGCTGACCCATGGCGTGGGCTTAACAATTCACTTTGGCTTTCCTGCATCACCGGCGGCGCAATGGCGGTATGGATGCTCACTCAAGGCGACCAATTCCTGGCGATCTGGTTTGGCGTCCTTGGCTTTGGCGCATTTCAACAACTGCAAGGCGGATTTGGCGGGCGAAGACCTTGGTAATGCCATTTCCTTGCTTGACGCAAGTTGTTTATTTTCAATGCGTTGCGTTTGTGTGGCCGCGAGTGAGCCGAGTACATTTTACGCCCGCAGCGCTTTGATTTTTGGGCTGACCGACTCCGCACCTGCCCTCGATCGCAGTGATGAAACGCACGTTGCATGGAGCGCTCGCGATTTTGCGATTCAACATCGCAGTGCGATGCGATGACCTGCCGAGAGAGATGGTCGCTGCGAAAAAAATCGATTCGCACGAAAAAATTTTCCAAAATTTTCCGCGCCAGGAAAATGTAGGGCTCGCAGTGATGTGATGATGCGCGCGAATGGCCGACGATGCGGTGCTAACCATGTCGCACGACGACCTTCGCGGTAACTTTTCTCCGTCATCATCGCCAAAGAATTTGAGTTGCGAGGATGACGTGGTGCTCCACGTGCTCATGTTCGGTGAAAATAAAATCAGCCTTGATTTCTAGATTGAATTGCATTCGCGATGCACGTCACGCGGCGATCTCGCAACGATGTTCGTATGGGTGATGAGCGCCAAGTTGCATCAATGAAGTGTGCATCAGTGTGATGCAACTCACGTCGCGCTTCGCATCGCGTCATCGAGCGCGTTGTGATCATCGGCGCGATGCATTTCACTCGCGCGCGGTATCGATTGCTCTTGCTCTGCGATGACAATTTTGAAAAAAATCACACGTCAAGTTGGAAATGCTCTTGACGAGCTTGAATTACAACGCGACATTTGTGGAAAACCTGTTGCATTCTTTGCAAGCGGACTTCCGCGACACAAAAAGGCAAAAGGAAATTTTAGGAGTAAAAGAGTCGCACTCGGACCCGCCGCTCAGAAGTCATCGATGACGACTGAATCGGGTCAAGTGGAACAAAGCACGTGCCTTTGTCTCACAGTGCGATTCTTGTTGGAGGTCAGCATGAGGCGAGGTTGACGGGAGGCCGACAACCGAGTTTCGTGTCAGTTTCTGTTTTAGGAGAAGAATCGTGGCTAAGAAAAAAGCTGTTAAGAAGGCCGCCCCCAAGAAGGCTGCAAAGAAGGCGACCAAGAAGGCCGCTAAGAAGAAGTAGTTAATTACGCCGAGGCGCAGCCTTGGCGTTTTTTCTGCCTTCTCGCTGGATCACAACAAGAAAGAGCCGCTTGGGAACCTGCTTCCGGGCGGCTCTAAGCGTTTCTTGGGGCTGTTTTCGCTTTTGGTTTTGTAGGTCAGCATCGTCGTCAGGCGGGCGCCTGACCCACAAATTGCTTGCCAATCAGCTTCCTCGGGGCACCTTTGTTTTGACTTGAATCTCATCCCCCTCGACCCGCACTTCGAAGGCGTCGATCTTTAGTCGGGGGTTGTCGCACCAGGTTCCGTCGCAAACTTTGAACTTCCAGGCGTGCCAAGGGCAGGCGACGATCCCATTTTGCAGATGCCCGGCGGCGAGAGACGCGCCCATGTGGGGGCAAAAGTCATCGATCGCCAGGTAGCGGCCGCCCTCATTGAAGACCGCGACCATTCGGCCATGGATCGGGAACGCTTCCCCTTTCCCCTCGGCGATCGAGCCGACTTTCGCCACGGTTATAAATTCCGGGATAAAATTCGGGCCAGATTCGGGGACAGACTCGGGATTAGACCCGGGGATAGACTCAGGCATCGAAATTCGGTTCCCCTTCCCGGTTGAAAAAAGCCGCGTCCAAAACAGCGGCTTCTCCATTATAGGTAGCGCCATGAATCAGAAAGACCCAGCCTCAAAACCCGATGTGACGCTCCGCGATTTCCAGCAGCTGATTCGGAAGATGTATTACACCAAGGACTTGGAACGTGGGATCGAGGGGACCTTTATGTGGCTGATGGAGGAGGTCGGCGAACTGGCGACGAGCCTCCGCGACGGAACCCAGGATGAACGGCAGGGGGAGTTTGCCGATGTGCTCGCCTGGCTTTGTACGATCGCCAATGTCGCGGAAATCGATCTAACCGAGGCGATCGTGCGTAAGTACGGCTCGGGCTGCCCCGGTTGCGGGCAATTTGCTTGTACCTGTCCCGATAGTGAAAAGCCTTAACCAGTCACTTTGGCCCCTCGCCTTTGGCGGCTTAAGTTGATTATTGTAAGGGGCTTACGAAACTAAGTCGGCTTGTTCCTCATCTCTCGAAACAACATTATTTCGGCCTTGCCCCGCTTGAATCTGGCCCGCCACAAATCGTTTTCCGCCCGAGGGGCCAATCTTTTAGCCATCTTGTGGCTCTTTTGCGTCTGCCAGTTCGCGGTCGCTCAAGAGACTTGGCCCAGCGTCGAAAAAGTCTCCGTCGGTTTTGGCGGTAAGTATAAGGTCGGCTATTGGACCCAAGTCCGGCTCGACATCGTGGCTGGAAGCGAACCCTTTTCCGGCAAGCTCGCGCTCGAAATCCCTGATGTCGAAGGTGGCCCCTGCATTTGGACATGCGCGGAGAGTGAAAAACTCACCCTCGCGCCGAAGCAAAAGACCTCAGTCGTTCGCTATGTCAAATTTGGCCGGCTTGAGAATCGGCTTACTGTGATCTTGGAATCAGACGGTGGAAACACGAAGAAGATCCGACTTGATGCACAGGTCGGTACGCCGGCGGCGACCACAGCTCGCCATGCGTTGCACTTCGGGGCGCCGCTCGATTGGGAAACCATCGCACGGCAGCGCCGTTTGGTCGGCCGCGAATCGGCGGAAGTGATTGCGATTGTTAATGTGATCGAGTTACCGGAATCTCCTTTGGGCTACGACGGTCTCGATTTCATCGCTGTGACGACTTCGGACTTAACGCTGCTCAATGAGTGCTCTCCAGCGCAGCGCGACGCTCTGACGGCTTGGGTGAAGTCTGGCGGGCGGATGCTGCTGAGCGTGGGAAAAAATGGCGAGACAATCTTTGGGAAAGATGGCCTGCTTGCTGACCTTGCCCCAGGGAAATGGGTGGGCGTCGTCAATCAAAGCTCGATGAAGGGCCTTGAGGGCTTCGTGCATGCAGAAGTGCGACTCGACAGCGTCGGCGGCGCGAGGAATCGCGATTTTGCTTTGCCGCTCGCGCTCATCTCCGAGCATCGCGGTCGATTAATCCTTGATGAAGTTGGCGAAGATGGGAAGCCTCGGGCCGAAGTGATCTCGGCGCCGACCGGATTTGGCCAGATTGTGTATGTCGCCGTGGATCTGGCGCCGTTTCCTTTTTCGAAGGATGGTAACCGAGCGGGTTGGGATAGCACGCCGGTGCTGCTGGAGAAGCTGGTTGACGAGCTGATGGGTCAAGCAGCCAAATCGGCAAATGAAGGTGGTAACAGCGGAAATCTTGGTTACGGCGATCTTGCGGGGCAGTTTCAGACCGCGCTCGACAACTTTCCCGGCGTCTCGCTGGTGCCTTTTTCGGCGCTGGTGGCGTTGCTGATTGGCTATGGCCTGATCGTCACGGTCGCCGACTACTTTTTCTTGCGCAAGCTTGTGAAGCGGATGCAATGGACTTGGCTGACCTTTCCGCTGATCGCCATCGCGTTTTGTGCGATTGCCGTGGGCTTAGTTCGAAACCTTCGAAAGCCCGAGCCTCAGGCTCGACACGTGGAAATCGTCGACATCGACACTGTAAACGGAAATGTTCGCGGGCGCGACTGGCTCCATGTCTACAGCCCCGCGACGGAGGCGTATAGCGTTTCCTTCTCGCGCGACAGCTGGAAAGGCTTAAGCGACGTGAAATCGGCGGTCTCTTGGCATGGAATGCCGGGCAAAGGCGTTGGAGGAATGGATCGGCGGGCCCTCACCTCTGTTTTTGACGAGCCTTACACGCAGTCACAGCCCGGAACTGCCTCGGCGATTAGCGGTCTGCCCATTCAATTCGCTTCCTCGCGGCGTTTGCTTGATGAATGGTCGGCGAAACTGCCTATCATCGCTGCAAGTGAACTCAAAACCGATGATGGCGCTTACCTGCGCGGCTACTTTGTAAACCCTTTGCCTCAACCACTTGATAGCATTTTGCTGCTCTATCGCGGTTCAGCTTACCGTTACCCGGGACCAATTGGGCCCGGCGAACGGCAGTTTATCGATCCTTCTGAGGCGCCGCTCAATCTCAACTGGCTTGCGACGCAACGCCGCACGATTGAAACCAAGGATGTGAACACTCCTTGGGATCCTGCAAGCGAAGATATCGCCCGCCTGGTCGAAATGTTCACCCTTCATGAAGCAGCGGGGGCGGAGAGCTACACCGGACTTACGAATCGCTTCTATCGATCGCTCGATCTCTCCGAACATGCCGCCAAGGGGCAGGCGGTACTCTACGGGCGCGTCAAACAGCCGATCAGCAAGCCGATCATCCAAGGAAGCATCGCTTCCACTAAACCCATTGAGACGGTCGAAACTTGGACATTTGTGCGAATTTTGTTGCCTGTGGTCTATGAACGCAATCGTTAAGCTGAAGCCCTTTGGATACGCCGCCGAATCGCGCCCTGGAGTTTGATCGCTGTGATTAAGACCAACGACCTGACGAAGAAGTATGGCGATCTCTTCGCGATTCGCGGCATCACGCTCGACCTCGACGCGGGTGACCTCTTCGGCTTCATCGGCCCCAATGGCGCGGGCAAGACGACGACCATGAAGATCCTGGCGACGCTTTTGCAGCCCACTTGGGGCGAGGCGTATGTCTGCGGGAACTCGATTTACAAAGATCCTCGCGAAATCCGCCGATTGGTCGGCTATATGCCCGACTTCTTTGGCGTTTACGACGACATGACGGTGCTCGAATACCTCGAATTCTTCGCCGCCGCTTATCGCATTCATGGTCCTGCGCGGCGGAAGGTTTGCGATGAGATGCTCGAAGTCGTCGATCTCGATTTCAAGCGCGACGCTTATGCCAACACGCTCTCGCGCGGGCAGACGCAGCGATTGGGTCTCGCCCGGACTTTGATTCACAACCCGCAGGTGCTGCTGCTCGATGAGCCGCTGTCGGGGCTCGATCCTCGCGCGCGAATTGGAATGCGCAACTTGCTGCGGCGGCTGGGGCAAATGGGGAAGACGATTATCGTCTCCAGCCATATTTTGCCGGAACTGGCGGATATCTGTAACAAAGTCGGCGTGATTGATCGTGGTGTGATGTCGGTGAACGCCAAGGTTGCCGAGGTGATGAAACAGGTTCGGCAGCGGACGGTTTTGCATGTGATGGTGAAGGGAGATGTGGACGCGGCAGCGAAACTATTGGAAACGCATCCGGTGGTCGATCGGTGCGAAGTGAAGGCGGGGTATATTGAAGTGATGCTCAAGGCGGATATCGAGGACTACAGCGAATTGCCGACTTGCCTAGTGGAAGCCGGCTATAAAGTGACGCTCTTTCGTGAGGAGGAAGTGAACCTCGAAATGGCGTTCATGACCCTCACCCGCGGCATGAGTGATGTGACCACGGATGGGGCCCTTCCGGCGCCTCGATGAGATCGAGGCGAGCATTCCACCGAAGGTTTAGCGATGGAATGTGTGACGTGCGTGAGCGAAGCTCATTTGCTGGCCGGGCATGACGCGGGTGCTGCGACCGACGACAGTCGAATTCGCCACATCAAACGTATCGCTTGGGTTGTCGCTGGTGACCAAGAGGTTGCCGCCGATGGTTCCTTCGATCTTGGCGGTGTTATTGCCGCTACCAAGCCTGAGGGTCGCGTTGCCGCCGACATTGGAGGTGGGCGCGAGAACCACTGCGTCATCGCACTTCACTGGCTCTGACTGGGTTCCATCGGTTGGGTCGCTGGGCGTCTCATCAACGGGGTCGGCTGGCTCCGCCGGAGTTTGGCCTGTGCCGAGGGAGATCCCCGTCGCGCCGCCAACGGTTGCCAGGTCACTGAGGGTAACACGATCATTGCCCGCTCCCGTCACCATGGAGAGGTTGCGGCCGATTGCTCCATCGATGATGGCGACGTTGTCACCATCACCGAGTTGAGCGCGAAGATCACCGCCGACGCTCGAGCCAGGCGCCATGAAGAAGGTGTCCACGCCTGAGCCGGTCTTCACGACGAGCGATTTGGCGAGTTGACCCGCGACATCGAGATCGTTGGCGCCCTCTCCGAGCCAAACGTTCGCTTCATTGCCAAGGCTTAGATCAGCGGCGAGGGTAACGCTGTCGTCCCCGGCCGCGCCGCGGATCATCGTCACTCCTTTGACGATGCCGTTCGAGACATCGATCGAATTGTCGCCGCTACCCATGTTGGCGTAGAAGTTTCGAATCGAATTGCCGCCGAGGTCGATCGAGAGGGCGTCATCCGCGGCCTGTGTTGGCAGGTCGACGCGAATGTTCTTGTTGACGCCGCTCACCGAGCCGACTTCAACGCCGTTGTCCATGATCGAAAAATTACCGCCGGCGGAACCGACGATCGCGACCGGTCCATCG
>JBKJSI010000510.1:0-2588 GCA_046595915.1 Pirellulaceae bacterium | reverse complement strand
GAGCCGCCGCCCGGAACGCAAGTGATCTGGACCGGACTACGCCGCGTCCTCGACTTCTCCCTCGCCTGGGCAGCATTCGGCAAGAACAAGGATGAACTTGTGTATAAATGACAGGGGTAGCCCAGGTTGGTTGTACTCAACAACCTGGGCGGAGCAAGAAGCATCCGCCCGAGGTCAGCAACCCAAACCGAATATCAACTTGCAAGTTGTCGAGGCCGTAGTCAATATGCCTCCAACCGTTGACATCGTTCGGAAGTAGCAGCCCGATGGCGTGAGTGACCATCGTCGAGTGGCACTGTTAAGCGGGTAGCCCAGGGTGGTTGTACTCAACAACCTGGGCGGAGCAAGAACCATCCGCTCCAGCTCAATAGGCCAAACCGAATATCAACTCGCAAGTTGTCGAGGCCGTAGTCAATATGCCTCCAACCGTTGACAATTCCCAAAGCAGCAGCCCGATGGCATGAGTGGCAATCGTCGAGTGTCACTGCGAAGACATTCTTAATCCAAAAAAGAGGCCTCAAGAAATGCGCACAAATGGCGCCACACCGCCGCTAAAATGAAAAGCAGCCGCCCCACCCCCGCGGCCCTGTTTGGCAATCGAACCCCACCTACCACCATCCGAACGTGGCCATCTGGGGCATGTTGTGGCCATCTAGCCCAGAGAGTGGCCATCTAGGCCTTCTAGGCAGCCTAAGGAAAACAAGCACATTTCCACCTCGCGCCAATTTGGCAGTTGCTTTACGTCCCCTTCGCCACCAACTGCCACCAACACCGAGAGCGAAAAGCATCGCCACCATCGCCACCAACTCTCAAGTGCCCACCGGCGCCGCAGCCGAAGAAGAGCGGTCGAGGGTCTCTTGAATCCACTCCTCGCGGACCTTGCCGTGGCGCTGAACGCGGAACCAATTCAGGATCGCGACCGTCAAAATCGCGCTGGCGGCGACGATGAGCGGTTGGTATTCGCCGAACTTGCCCCCCTCGATGTGGACGATTTTGGAGAGCAGTTCCGATTCGCCGAGCGCCTCAAGCATGCGATCGCGAGAGACGGCGAAGCTGTTGTGAATCAGGTGATAAAGCATCGCCGGAAAGATGCTGCCCGATTGAATCGTGACATACGCCAAGATCATGCCCAGCACCGTCGCGGAAATCGACTGCTGCAAGATTCCGTGGGCCGCGCCAAAGAAAACACTGCTCACAAGGATCGCCGTCCATTTGCGCCCGGTGTGGCGGAGGCCGGAGAGAATAAAGCCTCGGAAGGCGAGTTCTTCACAAATCGCAGGCGCAATCGCGAGAGCGAGTAACATCGGCAGCAACGGCAGCGAATTGAACTTCTCGCTGAGCCGCGTGAGTTCCGCAAGCATCACCGGCGAAGGCGGATAGGTGCGGCTGACCCAACTGGAAAAAGCAATGGCGGCGGGATGGATGATAATCGCGAGCAGGCCCGCCATTCCCAGAGCGCCCCACTGCGGCTTGCGCAACTGGAGGGTCGAGAGCGGCGACCGAGTGAGGATGACCGCCATGATGATGGCAGGCGTGAGGACGAAAGCAATGAGCTGAATGGCGGTAGCGGCGAGCATGTCGGCCGGGTTTTCGATCGGCTTGGCCAGCATGCCAGCGAAAAAGCGGATGAAGAGGATCAGCAGGCCGCACATCAGTGCCTCCCCGACGCCCGGCGTTTCTTTGCGTTCGCGAACGAGGCTTTTCAGCCAAATACCAATGCTCCACTGCTCGCTTTCGCGAAAGAGCACCGATTCGTTATTGAATTGATCGATCGCCCAGCGAATCGCAAGACCGCAGCAAGCAGCGGTGACGGCGAAGACGGGCAAGACGAAAGGCAGCGCGGTGTAATATTGCCCTTCGATGAACGATTTCAAAAGCAACATCAGGCCCGTGACGGGGATAAGGCTCGTGCCAAGATCAAGTTGCACCGCGGGCATGAGCGGAAGCATCATGAGCGGCAGCATAACGAGCAGCAGCGGCATCAGATAATACTGGCCTTCTTTCGAGCTTCGCGCGAAGGCGGCGATGGCGAGCGACAGAGCGCTGAACATCGCGGAAAGTGGGATCATCGCGAGGACGAGCCAAGCCATCGGCAACAGCGGCGGCGCGCCGAGGGACGCGAGCGGTGAAGCCGAATCGGAAGCAACGCGCGAGATGAGAAAGAGACCGGTCGAGCCGAGGCTGAGTAAATTGAGCAGGCTCGTGGCGAGGCTGAAGGTCATGATCGTGAGCATCTTGCCCCAAACGATTTCGCCGCGAAGGGCGGGACTGGAGAGCAAGGTCTCAAGTGTGCCGCGTTCCTTTTCACCCGCGCAGAGGTCGATCGCAGGATAGAACGCGCCCGTGAGCGCCCAGACGAAGACGACGAAGGGCAAAAGTTTCGCCCACATCGCGGCCTTGTCTTGACCTTTTTTGGCGACGTTAGTCGACTGAGCTTGGGCGAGGGTGAAAGGCTGAATCGTAGCGGGCGAGACCGATTTTTGAGCCAGTCGCATGCAGACGACCTGGTTGTGCCAACGCTCAAGCACACGCTCGATGCGTTGACGCGCGACGACCGAGCGATCGCTGGCGCTGCTCCAATAAATCGG
>JBKJSI010000257.1:0-10420 GCA_046595915.1 Pirellulaceae bacterium | reverse complement strand
CGATCCGATCTTGGAATTCACCCATCGTGCAGGAGTCGCAGCAGGGTGACGCTTGCCAAAGGATGATTCCGATTTCTCGTAAGTCCTTCTCGACGCGGTCTAATCGATCATTGTCGGTTGAATCGGGCCATGTCTTTCGCTCGACTTCCAATCGTGCATCAGCACGCTGCAACTCATCGGCGGCGAATCGTTTGAAATCCTCCTGCTCTTCCTCACGTGGGGCGTCCACAATGTAGATGTCGTAGCAGGACTGGAGTATCTCGTCATGATCGCTCTTTGCCAACCGTAGCTCACCAAGAATGCGAGTTCGAATGTTTTCACGGAGTTCTTGACGAGATTCCTCGTTCCATTCTTTGTCGTCGTTCATGGGACTTGCAACCTTTTTCTGAATTGTGAGCGACCTTTCCTTTTTCCAGCAACCGAGAACAGAGGTTGCGGCCAGTACAATTAGAAAACTGCGCAGGCTGAAGCGGAACCAGGTTTGTTTTTTGGGGGCTTTTGTTGGCGCGTTCATTCGAGAGCGGCCTTGGGTCGATTCCATTTCACGGCGAGATCGAGCGGCGGTCCGCGATTTGATTATCGCAGAATCAGGTCATCGTTGTCCGCCTAGATTGTATTGTGGCCACTGGCGGCGATAAACGCGGCTCGTCATCGATTCGGGGATGGTGACGGTTTGCGTTTCATCCAAGAGGATTCTTGATTTGAGATTGACTAGCGGAGTGAGGTCTTGGACCTGGGTTCCGCGTAGGTCGAGTGAGGCGAGGCGGGTTAGGCCGGCAAGAGGTGTTACGTCGCTGACGGGGGTATTATGCAAATCGATCGAGACAAGCGACTTGAGTTTCGATAAGGGAGTCAGGTCTTCGATTTGTGTGTCGCTGGGCCCTAGGTAGTTAAGTCTCGTAATCGCCTCGATTCCCGCCAAGCTGTGGATGGAGCACCCGTCGAAATAGAGAGCTTGGAGGCTTTGCAATTTTCCCAGCGGCGAAAGGTCAGTTACTTTGGTGCGTTGCATGCGGATATTGACGAGGCTCGTGAGTTCGGCGAGCGGATTCAGATCGGCGACCAGGGAATCGTCGATGTTGATGTCCCGAAGCTTCAGCGCATTGCGCAGCGGTGAAAGGTCAGTTACTTTGGTCTTTTGGAGCTCTAGGAACATTAGGTTTCGATGTCCGGCGAGCGGCGATAGGTCCGCGAGTTGTGTCGAATTGGCGCTGAGGTGCATGAGATTTTTTAGATTCGTCAGCGCATTGATTTGAGTTAGCGGTGTGTCGTTGACTTCCAGGTGCTTGAGCAGGGAATCGCTGGCGAGAGACGGGAGTTCCGTAATTTGGGTCGATGATGCCTTCAGGGTTTTTAGTTTGTTTAGTTTTGACAGGGATTTGATTTCAGTCACCTTGGTGTTGTCGATATCGACCAGCTCTAGGTTGGTATTGTTTTGAATGGGCGAGATATCGGTGAGTTTCGTCTGGGCTGCTCTAAAGATGGTGAGATTCTGTAGGTTAGCAAGCGATTTGATCACCGTTACTTGCGTCTGCGAGGCACTGAGGTGCTCAAGATTCGTCATGTTTTCTAACGGAGTTAGGTCGGTAACCAACGCACCATCCAATACGAGCACTTTGAGCGATCGCATTCTGGAAATCGGTGCAAGATTGGAGGCATTCGTTTCATCCAGTCGAAGCGTCCTCATGGCGGTCATTCGCTTTAGCGGTGACAAGTCGGTGACATTGACGGAGCTCAGGTTGAGGTCTTCTAGCGCGGTCAGCGGCGCCAGTTTGGCGATGCGCCCGTCATCGATTCCTTGAATGTCGAGCCATTTGATATCGAAGAAAAAATCAGGCCCGAGTTGATGGTTGAGCCAGCCGACGAGGCCATAAGGGACGGGATAGCCATTGGGGTCGCTGGGGCTGATTTGGCCGAATTGGCCGTAGTCGTAAACGACGAAGCGATGTTGGGCGGTGATCCAGTTCACGGCTTCGCGCTGGCGGCGGACGCGATCGAGTTTCCAGCCGATGACGACGCTGAGCAGCGTGACGACGATTAGGAAGGTGCGGAGACTGAAGCGGAACCGGCTTTTGCGCGGTTTTCGGTCAAGCTTCGGGGGCGATCGATCGTTTGGAGGCATTCGCGGACTTTGCTTGGCGGTCATTTAAAGGTGCTACTTCGTAGGTTTTAGCGGTTTGGTTCACCGTTTGCGGGGCGACCGATGGCCCTTCGAGCGGTTGATGCTGAGAAAAGGACGTGAAAACGTGGTTTGTGCTAGCGTCGCTCGGGCTTCCGATTCTGACGGATATTCCTCAAAGTGCGGTTGCGCGGCTGGCCGATGGACATGGTGTAGGCGGTAGCGCTATATGAGGCGCGGATGGCCTCGCTTTAAGGGGGACAAGATGGGACGGCGAATTCTGCTTGGCATTTTCTGCGCAGCGGCGCTCTGCATTTGCTTCGCGCCATCTGAGGCGAAAGCACAAGAACATGCGTATGGCCGCACCTGGGGTGGCAACCCTAGCTCGCGCGACATGAACCGCTTTTATCACTATCCCTATGTCTATTATCCCCAGAACTTCTGGGGACAAGACTACTACCGAAGTTCTGAGAATCAGTATTATCGCTATCCGCCTGAGATGCGGATTCCGATTTACAATCGCCAATGGCACAATGAGTATCCGCAGAGCCGCCGATACCATAGCGGCCATCAGTTTATGCTCGACGTGTTTTAGTCGAGTTGGCTAGGTCAAAGCCGTGTTAAGAAAACAAAGTGGCGATCAACCGCTCATCAGTAGAGAACGCATTGCGCCACTTTATTTTCATAACACAGCCACGCAGCACACACTTATTGCGTTGAGAATGCGCTAGAGTAAAAAATCAAAAACGACGCCGCGAATGGGGTAGCACGTACTCCATTCGCGGTGTCGTTTCTTGGGTTGATGGATTCAGCTCCGGTGGCGACAAATCCGAAAATCTTTGCCACAACGCGCTTGACGCGCCGCCTCATTCTTGTATTAATGTCATAATACAAGTGCCGAGTCCTGCTTTCGAGGCTCCTGGCGGTGCAGATTCACATTTCTCAGCGCGATGGCGTGCCGATCTATTTGCAGATCGTCAATCAGGTGAAGTACCTGATTGCGTCGGGTCGGCTGGAGTCGGGCGAGGAATTGCCGCCGATTCGGGTGCTGGCGGAGAAGCTGCTGATCAATCCCAATACGGTCGCGCGGGCTTATCGCGAATTGGAAGTCGCGGGGATTGTTGAAAAACGGCGGACGGCGGGTACTTATGTTTCGGAGGCGGCGTCGCCGCTGGCGCGACGGGAGCGGCTGAAGATTATCAGTGAGCGCATTGATGCGCTGTTGGCCGAGTCGCGGCAGATGAATGTCGACGTCGAAACTCTGGTGCGACTCATTAACGAGCGCGAACAGGCGATGAAAGCCTCGTCGCGCGCGAAGGAGACTTAGATCATGCTCGATTCAGCACGTGATCCGTCGTCGGCGGTCATTGAGGTTCAAGGATTGACGCGAAAGTTTGGCGACAAGCCGGCACTCGACGATATCAGCATTTCGATTCCGCGCGGCGTGGTTTTCGGCCTGGTGGGCGCCAACGGGGCGGGGAAAACCACGCTGATGAAGCATATTTTGGGGCTACTCAAGGCGCTAAGTGGATCGGTGCGGGTATTTGGGCTCGATCCGGTGAAGGAGCCGGTGAGTGTGCTTTCGCGGATCGGCTATCTTTCGGAAGTGAGCGATCTGCCGGGCTGGATGCGGGTCGATGAATTAATGCGCTATATGCGGGCGTGTTACAAAACTTGGGATGATGCCTACGCGGAGGATTTGCGAAAGCAGTTTGAACTCAGTCCTGCTGCGAAAATTAGCAGCCTCTCCAAAGGGCAAAAGGCACGGGCAGGATTGCTCGTGGCACTGGCTTATCGGCCGGAGCTGCTATTGCTTGATGAACCTTCGAGCGGGCTCGATCCGATTGTGCGGCGGGATATTTTGGGGGCGATTGTTCGGACGATTGCGGACGAGGGGCGGACGGTGGTGTTTTCGTCGCACTTGCTGGATGAGGTGGAACGCATTTCCGATCGGGTTGCGATGTTACGGAGCGGGAATATTCGATTTGTGGGCGATATGGACCGGATCAAGGAAACTCATCATCGGCTGACGATTCGATTTGATGTGGAGCCGTCCGGCCCGCTTAGGGTGGAAGGGCTGCTCAGTGCCGAAGGTCGCGGGCGCGAATGGTTGATTCATGCCCGCGGTGAACTAGGCGATTTGCAAATGGCGATCAGCGCCATGAACGCGGAAATCGTCGCACATCAGCCCCTCACTCTGGATGAAATCTTCGTCGCGCATGTGGGCGCTACGCAGTTGATCCCGAAGGAGTCGACGCGATGAAGACGCCTGCGATTGCAATTCTTTGGCAGATTTGGCGTGCTCAGCGGTGGGGCTATTTGTTGTGCGGGATCTACTTATTTACCTGCGTGATTGTAGCGCAGTTTTTGCCGGGGATGCTCGTGCGGGCAGGATTCAGCGCAGCGGAGATTCCCGCTGCAGGATGGAAACTCGCGACACCGAGCATCTTAGCCCTCGTCTATCTTGCAGCGACGTTTAGCGCGACGGGGTCCGCGGACTTTCAGGAGAAAGGATATGCGCAGTTTATGTTAACGCTGCCAGTCACGACACGAACGCTCGTGATTTGGCCTGCGATTTGGGGCTGCCTCACTCTGACCGCGACCTGGCTGGTCATTGCTATGGGAATCCTTCGGCCGACACAAAATGTTGTGCCTCTATTCTGGCCGATTGCGGCGCTCGCCGTGCTGTTGACGACGCTCCAAGCGGTTTCTTGGACGCCGGTTGCGCAGAATTGGCTTCGGTTCATCGTTGCGCTCCTAGCCCTCACTGTGCCGATGATTACCATCGCGATGGTTCACTTCCTGGAGATTTCAGAAGCGGTCGCGCTGGGCGGATTTACGGCTGTCCTTCCTTTTTCCGTGTGGGCGAGTTTTCATGGCGTTGCGATGGCGCGGCGCGGCGATGCCTATGACTTGGTTGTCGCAACGCGACTTTCCGAGTGGATTTCCGAGTGGCGAAAGCCGAGCGAGCGGCCATTTTCCTCCATGGCACAAGCGCAGGCTTGGTTTGAGTTTCGGTTGTATGGGCGGATGTTGCCATTTTGCGTGTTGCTCGTTGCGCCTGGGTTTATCTTGATGCTGCTCATCATGCATCGCGACGAGGTGCAGCGCGTCTGGCATATGCTGACTGCATTGCTCCTGATGCCCACGATTTTTTCGCTGACAGTTGGGCTGCAGATTGGCAATATCACGTTTCCCTTTTTGGCGATTCGGCCGATATCGACGATGCAGCTGGTGGCTTCAAAATTTCGTATGGCCTTGGTTTCGGCCATTTGGGGATCGGCGATCCTATTTTGCCTTGCGCCGTTTTACTTGTTGCGTCCGGCCCTTCTAGATTCGCTCACGACCGTGGTGCGAACCTTGGGGCCGCTCAAGACTACCGGACTGGTCATTCTTGCCATTGCGGCGCCTTCCTTGCTGGCCTGGAAGTTCTTGATCGAGAGTTTTTGGATACCCCTCTCGGGACGGCCGTGGGTATCGAACTTAGTGGTGTTTTCAGGCGCGGCGCTAACTGGAATTGGCGTCCTCGTTGGACTTTGGGTCTGGACGCATCCCGAGTTTCATGCACCGCTCGCGGCCGCGGCGCCGTGGTTGGGGTTCGGGCTGCTCATCGCCAAAATTGCCCTGGCTTGCTGGCTCGTGGGGAAGCTGCAGGAGCGGGAAATGGTTGCAGGGAAGTTAGCGATGTCGCTGCTCTTTTTGTGGTGCGGCGCCGTCGCCACCGTGACTTTCCTCGTGCAATCACAGCTTCATCAGACGCTCATCAGTGTTGACTTGGTTTTTACGGCAATTGCGCTGGCGATCCCGTTCAACCGTATTGCGGCCGCGCCGCTAATGCTCAATTGGAATCGACATCGTTAGCCCAAATTTGCCCTCCAGCGAGCTGCGCCTATGATTTGGATATCTCGTGAGGAGGTTATCGAGGCACATGATTTCAAATCCAAATCGATTACAGACCCTATCGGGCGAAGCAAATCATCCGCTTCCTGGCGCGGCCAAGCCGCTTTCAGCCAATAGCGAAGCCGACATCCTCGACGCCTATTCGCAAGCTGTAATTAATGTTGTTGAAAATGTTTCGCCGGCGGTGATTAGTGTTAGTGGTGAGGGGCGCGGGTCGGGGTCGGGATTTATTGTTTCGGCGGGTGGTTTGGCGATTACCAATAGCCATGTTGTGCAGGGGCGCAAGCGGTTTGTCGCTGAGACGCATGATGGCGACAAGATCGATGCGAAGCTGGTGGGCGATGATCCGGCCACCGATTTGGCGCTTTTGCAACTTTCGTCGCGGGAGTTGCCTTCGATTTCTTTGGGTGATTCCCAGGCGGCTCGGGTCGGGCAGTTGGTGATTGCGCTGGGGAGCCCGATGGGGTTACATTCGACGGTGACCACGGGCGTCATTAGCGCCGCAGGGCGATCGTTGCGGGGAAATGATGGGCGGCTCATTGAGAATGTTTTGCAGCACACGGCGCCGATTAATCCGGGCAATAGCGGCGGGCCGCTGGTGGATTCTCGCGGGCGGGTGTTGGGAGTGAATACGGCGATTATCGCTCTGGCTCAGGGGCTTGGGTTTGCTGTGCCGAGTAAAGCCGTCGAGTGGGTGATGGGGGAAATTCTGGCGCATGGTCTGGTGCGCCGGCGGCAGTTGGCGATCGCTGCGGCGGTGCAGCCATTGCCGAAGGCACTTGTTCGCGAGTTTGATTTGTTGACGAATCAGGGCGTCGTGGTGATGGAGGTTGCCGTGGGCGGCGTCGCGGCACGGGCTGGAATTCGTTCGGGTGATTTGCTGATTGCGATTAATGATCGGGTGATTGAATCGGTGGATGATGTGCATCGGCTGCTTGCGGCGGCGCCGATTGATGCGCGGCTTTTTGTGACCGTTATTCGTGAAGATCGGAAGCTAGACGTTGAAGTCACTTGGTAGATCCCCCGCGATCAGGTGGTGAGGAGATCGGTCCTTAGCTCCGCTTGACCGAGCCCTGGGTTGTGATAGGTTTCGGGCGTCAAAAAGGTGCCCTGTCGGCGCGAAAGCCGCGTCGCCGGGGAGAATAGGGAAGAGGGTGTAAATCCCTCGCGGTCCCGCCGCTGTAACCAGGGACGACTCCTTAACTGAGCTCATTTTCAGTAGGCCACTCCGCATCCAGGCTATATCCGGCCGGTCGGGGGAAGGCAAGGCGTCGAACGATCTGGAAGCCAGAAGACCTGCCTTTTTGCTTGTTTCGCGGTCGGTCTTCGGGCAAAAGATCGTATCGCTGCTAATTTCCATTGCGCGGCTCTCTGCGCGCGAAATTCAGCTGCGACGCAATTTGCTGCTTTTGACCGGGCGCGGTGTTTTCTTTTACCGCGAGGACGGATCAATGTTGATCGTGCATTTTCAAGGCGCCGTTGCGCGCCGCCATCGCCGAGCTTTTACGCTTGTCGAGCTTCTGGTTGTGATCGCCATCATCGGCGTGCTGGTTGCCCTGCTTCTTCCCGCTGTTCAAGCGGCGCGCGAAGCGGCGCGGCGGATGAGCTGTTCCAACAATGTTCGCCAATTGCTCTTGGCGACGCACATGTACCACGATTCGCTCAGTGTCTTGCCGCCGTCGAATCTGCCTTCGGTTGGCAATACGCAGATCACGTGGTTCGCGCAGATCGATTACTCGACGAACAAAGTCGACACAACGCTCGGCCTGATTGCGGAGTTCATCGAAAAGAACAATCAGATTCTCAAGTGCCCCAGCATGAGTGATCAGATCACGTTGCTTTATGACGGCGCCACGGGCGGCTATGGCTACAATCAAAACATGGGGCTTGTTGACTACTCGAATTGGCCCAACCCGCCGGTGCTGAAGAAAAAGCGTATGGCCGATTTTCCTTCGACGACGCGAACGCTTTGCTTTTCTGACGCCGCCCGCATTCAGCTTCCTTGGTCGGGCGACCCTGTGCTGAAGGTGACCGAGAATTTTTACTTGCAGGGCCCGCAAGATGCTTATGCCGCGCCGAATACGCATTTCCGCCATAGTGGGCCGGTGGCGATGGTCGGTTACCTCGATGGTCACTGCGAATCGAAGGCCGAGGAGATGGTGCCGTCGCCCGCGTGGTGGGACACAGCCGCCAATGGGCTGCGACAGAAAGTGAAAATCGGGTTTATTTCATCGCAGAGCGTTGAGGCCTACCGGCCCTACTAAGGCCGCAAAAGTCGCACTTCCGGCGGCGATCGGCCGCCGGAACCATCCTGTCAGCAGATGGAATGTGATTTTGACCCTCCAAAAACGTTGGCGACTCGCTAAAATAACGGCATGTCTAGCCAACCAGCCACGACCGATTTAGGACGAGTCAACGTCGCTTCCACGCCGGCGGAGCGATTTGACGAGTATTTGCAGATCAAGGGCATGCGAAATACGGACCAGCGCCGGCTTCTGCTGGAGCATGTGTTTCG
This sequence comes from Pirellulaceae bacterium, assembly GCA_046595915.1. Lineage (GTDB taxonomy): Bacteria > Planctomycetota > Planctomycetia > Pirellulales > Pirellulaceae > JBKJSI01. The sequence continues at coordinate 1,886 of JBKJSI010000257.1, read as the reverse complement.
CCAACATGAGCATTTCGACGCGGATCAATTGCTCGACCAGTTGCCTCGCAAGGGGGAAACGGGTCATGTGAGTCGCCCTACGGTTTACCGGGCGCTCAGCGAGTTCGTTGACGCGGGGTTGCTTCGAAAATTTGAAGTCGCGGGTCGCGCGGTTTACGAGCATGATTATGGCTACCCCCAGCATGATCATTTGCACTGCACGCAGTGCCAAAAGCTGATTGAGTTTGAGAATGAAGAGCTCGTCGCGCTGCGCGATGCCGTCGCCCGTGAACATCGATTTCGCGTGACTGGGCATCGCTTTGAGATCTCCGGCGTCTGCGAGGATTGCGTGCGATTGCAGAAACGATCGCCCTCGAAACTCGATCGAATCTAGCGAAAATGCTGTAAATGGAGATGATTGGCGAGGAGGTCGGTCGAGTGTTTACCGTAGCCTGCCGAGGTCCAGCGCAGTAGAATTAGGGTTCGCTATTCATCATTGAGTTATTCCGCCAAAGGGCGAATCCATTCCCATTATGTCCTCGACTCCCTTTTCACTAGGTGATTATTCCGCGCCTCAAGGCCTGTCGCCTATGGGAATGTCGATGGAACAGGCGCGGGAAGCGCTGCTTACCGCGAAGCTGCGGAGAACCTCTTGCCGACTCGCGGTGCTGCAACATCTTTCGCGCATGGTCGGACCTGTGACCCATGCCGACGTGGCGGACAAACTGGTGCCGGAAGGCTATGACAAGTCGACGATTTACCGGTCGCTGATTGAGCTTTCGGATGCGGGTATTGCGAATCGGCTTGATCTGGGCGATCACGTTTGGCGGTTTGAGTTGCGGGGCGACGAGACGCATAAGTCGATCGATCACCCGCATTTCACCTGTGTGGATTGCGGCAAGATCATGTGCCTGCCGGATGTAAAGGTCGATATTGGCCACCCTAAGGGGAGCAAGACTCCGGTTTCGGCGATGCAAGTAACCGAAGTGCTATTAAAGGGCCACTGCGGCGCCTGCACTTAAGGGGGTGGTTTTTCTTCGTATCGCTTCGTCTGGCGGCGGTAATTTAGGGGTGGTCAATTTCGTCTGATTGATGGCGCGGATGGGGGTATGCAAAAACCCCTTGTTTTCGCGAACTTGCCAAGGTGCCAACTTGCGCGCACTCTAGCGCAGCGACAAGTTCGTAGCAAGTTCGTAAAAACAAGGGATTTCTGATCCAATCTCGAAAAAACCCCTTGTTTTCGCGAAGGTGCGGGAAGCGGACCTCGGTGGGCGCGGATTTCGGTTTTCTTTGAGCATCTGTGGCAGAATGAGTGCATTGGATTGATGGCTTTGGAGGCGGTGTATGCGATCGAACATGGCTTTGCGTGTGTTTCTTCTTGTATTGATGTTCGCCTGGAGTGCGAACGAAGCTGCGGGGCAGTCGATTGGTTTTGCGGAGCAATTCGCGTTGGCGAAAGATCGCGCGGCGGTGCTCAAGCAGTTGATTCCCGGCACCGAGGATTATTACTACTACCACTGCCTGCATTATCAGAATCTGGAGCAGTACGCCGAAGTTGAAAAACTCTTGCCGATTTGGGCGTCGCGGCATGGGGAAACGGAGCGATACCATGAAATGGTCACGCGGCATTATTTGCTGAGTTACCCTGGCAATCATGTGAAGTCGCTCGATTGGCTCAAGCAGCAACTTGGTTTGACATTTGCGCATGAGCGCCCGTCGATTGGTGAGAAGCCGAATCTTCCGGAAAAGCTTGATCCGGCGCTGATTAGCCGCGAGGCGCTCACAACTCGTGCGATGTCGCAGCATGCCAATCTTGAAGGTTTCGAAGATCGGGCGCTTGATTGGCTAATGAAGCAACCGCTTGATGCTGCGCAACGGCGAAGTCTGCTTGAGCGATTGAGTTGGCC
>JBKJSI010000209.1:0-20031 GCA_046595915.1 Pirellulaceae bacterium | reverse complement strand
CGTTGCAACACGCAAACGCCAATCGGCAACTGCGCGAAACTCAGGATCGCCGCCGGAAATAGCAGGAAATTGGTAATGCCTTCTTGGAAGCTGTGAAACGTGTTGGGCAGCCATTTCGCGGCCAGCAAGCAGTAGAGCACTCCGATGATCGCGCCGTAGAAGATGGAGTACCAAGCCAATTCTCCGAGTTCGTCATCGGGGCCTCGGTAGGGGGTTCGGTAGGGATGGGGGGATGGTGGGACTTCGGACATCGCGTCTTCAAAGGAAGAAACGGGGAAGAGCCAATAAAGAACGCGAACTGGAGAGTTCGCGTGGCTTCTGCGACGTGAAGAAAGGCCGCAGAAGGTGCGTTTACCGTGAATGCGACACGAATTCGGCAACCGCTTTGAAGACCGCCAATAACTCGTCGTGCGGATCTTGCTCGCGCAGCAATTCCAAAGTCATCAATTTCACGGCGACCATGTTGAGCCACTTCTTGGCGCGTCCGATACACCGGGAACGGGCGCGGGCCGAGAGTTCGTTCCAAGACAACCGCTGCGGCGTTCGCTGATACCAGTCCTGCGCGACACACGCGCCGAGATCATCGTCATCTCGATAGCGAAAACAACCTCCTTCCGCGGCTTCGATGGCCAAGGGATGAAGGTAGTTCTCTAGGGATCGTTTTTCGGTCACGAAAGCGCGACAGCCAGGACGCTGCTGGACGATCTCCGCGCAATCGTATCGGACTTGGGATTCCTCGCCTTGTTCCCGGTCATAGAAGTGTAGTTCGGGGCAGCCGAGCGATTCAAACCGATGCGTCCAGAGCTGGGGACTGCCGCCGCCCGTGGGAACAAAGATCAGGTGTTTGGCGGAGACCAGCATCGCCAGATCAGGGAGGTCGCTGCGAGTTTGGTGAAGAATACCCGAGAGCCGGGTTAGAAACTCAATGTCGTACAGGCCTTCGACCAAGAACAGTAGCGGCCTGGTGGCTACAGAAAGAAATTCATTGTTCTCACTTACCAATCAGGGCTCCTGTGGTGGTGTGGGCTGGGTTTAGTTGCGGTTGTTGGGCGAATTCGGGTTTGAGTTGCTCGTCCGATTCCTGGCCTAACGCAACGCGCAGCTTGGCTGTGGCCGTGCGGCATTCGCCTCCCGAGAAACCGCTCGCTTCGATCTTTGCGTCTCCCTGAGGCGAAATGATGATCGTGATCGTTTTCAAGCGGCGGCTCCTACTTGGATCGTGAGTTTGACGAAACCATCGGGCAGAGATTGCTCAATGACGCTGTGGCCCGATTTACGGGCCTCGAGTCGAGCTTTTTCGATGGAGTAGTTTTGGAGGAAGCGATAGAGATGTGATTGCTCCCCCCAGCGCCCGCCAAAGTTGTCGTAGTGAACGGTGCCGGTGCAGGTATCGCAGACAGCTGGGTACCGCCATTCGGGAAGCTGCACGCACCAACCAATCGCTTCGGCGTTAAATAAGCGGGCGGGGCCGAAGCTCGGCTCAGCAAGTCTCTGACGCTCGCAGGCGGCGCGGATTGCGACGGGGTCGCGAACCTGGGCATGGATTTGAACGATGTGGGACATGGTGTCCTCCTTGAGAAAGGAAAGAGAATTCTCACGTGTACGCTGGGCAGCCATTGGCGAGTGGCGTAGCTATGCCGCAGTCACATTGAATAGTGACGCAAAAAGGGGCTGAATTTAGCAATTGGCAGCGGCTACTGTGCCTTGCGCATCAAAATCATGTCAGCTGCAGGGTAATAGACAAATATGTCCTTAGTTCGGGCGAAGTAATTGAGCAGAAGGGACCAAGCATCTATTGCAGCGGATTCTGAGCCAGCGTAATTGCTTGGCTTTACCAATTCATTTACCTAGTGCCAAAGAGCGAACTGCACCGTTACTTTTGCCAGTACAAAATTCGCTATCCATTACATGAGTTGTTGTTGGCACGCCACAAAAGATGTGAATCGAATGCCGATAATCGGGTTCCAACGGATGACAGCAAGGCACCGCCTTCGCTACGGAATTCTACTGAGGGATTCCCGCGAATACTGATATTCGCCGTAAATTCGTATTGTCATTTGTGAGCACTTGCAAAGTTTGCGAAGCAAGCTAACTTCATTGCATGTCGTCTTTTACGACTGCTCTGCAAGTTGCCACTGGGTCGACTACGGAACCGAAGGTTACTGGTTCGAGCCCAGTCGGGTGTAGTTGTCCAGTGGACGACACACAATGACAACAGCTTCTAAATCTAGGCTGGCACTAAGGTTAGCGATACCGGCTGGCCTATCTTTGTTTCAAGGCAGGGCGAACTTCAAGCCCAGCCGGAAGCCGCCTTTTGGCTCTTTGTGGGTGTATATTTAGAAGACCCTCCGAGCAATTTTTCTCGCCAAGACAATGCGCAAAGTACAACTTCTGGTTTGATTCCTCGAGACGCCGGTACGCCGCGTTGTTGGCTCAAGGTCTCTGCTTCCGTTTCACAAACGCTGATGTTTAAGCGGCTTTGTGCGGCATGATAAGAACCGAAGCGCCAGTCAGACTTCAGAGGCCCGGATGGTCTGGCCACTTCAAATTTGGTCAGTGGCCGCTCTTCATTAAGAAAGGCGCTATGAAATGTTCACGCAACGAATTCAAACTCTTTCACTGTTTCTGATAGCCGCGGTTTCCACTGTCCTTGTCGCCAAGACTCATGCGCAGCGTCCTGAGTCGTCGCCAGCTGCGGAGCTATCTGCAAGCCAAAAGACAAAAAGTCTATTCAATGGAAAAGACCTCACTGGCTGGCATATCGATGTGCCTTTGGCGGATAAGGATCCGAGCATCAAGCCGACTTTCATTGTGCGTGAAGGGCTGTTAGTTAGCCTCGGCGCTCCGGAAGGTCACCTGATCACGGATGCGAAGTTTGAGAACTATCGGCTCGAAGTTGAATATCGCTTCGCCGCCAAGCCGGGTAACTGTGGTGTGCTGGTTTATGCCTCGACGCCGCGGGCGCTTTACGAAATGTTTCCCAAGTCGATCGAAGTGCAAATGAACTCCGGTCATGCGGGCGATTTTTGGTGCATTGTTGAAGACATCACCGTGCCTGATATGGTGAAGCGCCGCGGGCCAGAAAAGGATTGGGGCATTACTGAAGGAAAAGCTCGGCGGATTTTGAATTTGACCGACGACTCAGAAAAGAAGCCGGGCGAATGGAACAAAGTGACGATTGAGTGCTTTCAAGATCAAGTGAAGGTTTGGGTCAATGGAGTTCTCGTGAATCACGGATCGAAATGCACCGCAACGAAGGGCCAAATTGCGATTCAGGCGGAGGGATCTGAAGTAGAATTTCGCAAGCTTGATCTCACGTCGATTTCGAAGTTGACTGAGTAACCAGGTCGATTGCAATCGAGCGAAGGACGAATGATCACCCCAGGAGAAGCGGATGATGCTTAATCAAAACCTCACCCGTCGCGCCGCGCTGCAAAGTGCATTATCTGTAGCCGGCGCCATCACTTGGAGTAACCAGAGTCAGCTTGCGAGCGGCTTTGTGTCGGCCAATGACCGGCCGCGTGTCGGGGCGATTGGAACGGGGAGTCGGTGGTGCCAGAAGGCGACGGGAATCGATGGGCCTTGGGGCTCTGCGCCGGAGTTTCGGCGGTATGGAGACTATGTCGCCGTTTGTGATGCCGATGCGACGCGTCGTGAACTTGCTGGAGCGCTGGTGAAGGAGTGGACGAGGAAGGCGCCGACGAGTCATCTCGATTATCGGGCGATCCTTGAGAATAAAGAGATTGATATCGTTCATATTTCGACGCCCGATCATTGGCACGCCAAGATCGCCATTGAAGCGATGCTGGCCGGCAAAGATGTCTATTGCGAAAAGCCGCTGACGCTGACAATTGATGAGGGGAAGCGGATTTGTGAAGTCTGTCGCAAGACGGGGCGCATCGTTCAAGTGGGAACGCAGCAGCGGAGTGACGAGTTGTTTATTAAAGCCGTCGCCTTAATTCGCGCGGGGCGGCTAGGGGACGTCACCAAGGCAACCTGTAGCATTGGAGGCGCTCCGACGAGTCCCGCCATCCCGACCGTAGCGGCGCCGAGCACGCTTGACTGGGATCGCTGGCTCGGCCCGGCGCCGAAGACCGATTTTCGCTACCTGCCAGGCGACAATGGCGAAACGAAGAGCTGGTCGCGATGTCACTATGAATTCCGCTGGTGGTACGAATACTCCGGCGGCAAGCTAACCGACTGGGGCGCCCATCACATCGACATCGCCACCTGGGCTCTGGGAAAAACGGATACCGGTCCGGTCTCGGTCGATCCGGTCATGGTCAAACATCCGGTTCCTTACAAAGATGGATATCCCACCGACCCATCGCAGTACAACACCGCAACGGAGTTCTTGATCAAGGCGGCTTTCGCGGATGGCAAAGTGATTGAAATTCGGCATGACCGTGACAATGGCATCCTCTTTGAAGGGACGCTGGGCCGCATCTTCGTGAATCGTGGAAAGTTGACGGGCCAGCCGGTCGATGACCTTGCGAAAAATCCGCTGCCGGGCGGCGCCATGGAGGAAGTCTATAAGAACCGTCCGCTTGTGGATCACTTCCGAAACTTCTTCGAGGCCGTGGTGGCTCGCAAAGAGCCGATCTCCGACGTCTTCAGTCATCATCGGGCGCTAACGACTTGCCACCTTGCCGGGATTGCGGCTCGGCTGGGCAGAAAAATCAACTGGGATCCGAAAGCCGAGCGAATCGTCGATGACGAACAGGCACAGGGTTTCATCAGCCGCGAAGCACGCAAAGGATATGCGACAGAGGCATAACTATCGCAAGGAGATTTAAGAAGTCTTGGCAGGCTTGGGGCGCACCCAAGTCTGGCCCGCTTTGTAGCGATTCGCACGGTCGATCACCACTTCGTCCTTGCTGACCTTGATCACCTGATCCAATACGCGATCAAACTCGTCCTTGTTCGGTTCGCGAAGTCCACGATGATGGGCTAATTCGACGACCGATTCGCAGGCTTGTTGCGCGAAGGCGGGCTTAGTGAGATATGACGTCACAAAACGCAAGGTTTCAATCGTGCGGATTCCGCTCGCTCGCTGAAGAACTAGGTTCCGCTCCGAATCGTTCTCGCACATCGTAAAGACGGATTGAAGCAATTCCAAACGCTGCTGGTCCGATCGACCATCGGGCAGCGGGGCGACTCGAATCAGCGCCCGGCGGACCAACTTGCGATGTTCGAGATTTTTCTCGGTCTTCGCCAACTCAGTCAGGCGGCTGGCAATCGATCCATCGGGCCAATTGCAAAGCGCCATGAGGCCGGCCGCATGCATTTTTGGATCGGAATCGCTGAACGCTTTTTCGACGACTTCGAGCGCTGCCGTTCCTCCGATGCGGCCTAGGGTCGGTAAGAGAATGATCTTTTCTGCGGCTGGCATTGATTTCATTGCCGCCAAAAGCGGAGCGGATTTTTGCGCTGGATCAGCAGCGCGCTGACTTACTAGCGCGATCGCTCTCTCTGCGGCAATCCGCTCGGCGCCAGGCTGGGCCTTGAAGATCCCCTTCACCATGCCAGCGACATGCTCCGACGCGCCGACCTCTCCAAGTGCGCTCATGGCGGCGCTGCGAACTGCGGGATCAGCATCCACGGCGGCTTCAAGTAGCGCTGGAGCCCCGCCGCGTCGATTCTTGAGGACATCGATCAGCAGTAATCGCTGTGCTGCAGATGCACGCTGCATTTCCTTGGCAATCGCCGCCGACGTTTCATGACCGGAAAGTCGTTCCAAACTCAATCGCGCCGCGGCCTGCTCCGCTTTCACCTTGGAAAAGAGCAGCGGAACTAATAACGCCACATCCTGATCGGCGCCCAGCAGACCGAGGGCGTCGATGGCGGCAATTTTTACCGATTCCGGCGAAGATTGAGCTAGGAGACTCCTCACTGCGGGAGCCGCCGCCTTGTCGCCTCGGGCGGACAAGGCGTTGAGCAAGCCAACTTGAGTTTCGGGACTCAACATTGGCAATAGACCCGCGAACTTCACCGTCGCGGCTTCGCCTTTTGCCTCGGTGCGAATCTGCTCAAACGCCAAGGCGCGGATTTCTTTATCCTTGTCGTTTAACAATTCGATGATCAAGACCGTGGCGTCGTCTTGCGCGAAAGTGGGCGCGAACCCACCTAACGCCAAGATTGCTGCAAACAAACACGCTACAAACTTCAAACGAAGACTCCGCACGCCTGCATTCCTCTGCCTATTGAATGTCGGCACTATTCTTTTTTGCCTGCACAAGCGAGCATGCCGCGCGTCGCCGCAAGGCGCACGTGCTTCTGCTGCGTTCCGCCGACGAGGCTCTTGTAGATCGCCAGCGCTTCGGCATTTTTCCCTGACGCCAAAAGAGCCTCAGCGCACGCTAACGATGCGTCCGTTGCGGCGGGTGCGGCTTTGCCAGCGGCCTTCGTACGACTTAGCGATTGGGCAGCTTCTGGCGAGCGGATGGCGCCGAGGGCATGAGCGGCAGCGCTAGCCACCGCAACATCGCTGTTACCGAGCAGTGCTGCCAGCGTCGCAACTGCTTCGTTGTCTTTCCGAGCGCCCAGCGACGCGATCACGCCGACCTTGAGCGTTTTAGAAAGCTCAGGCAATGAATTGCGCAGCGCCGCCGCGGCTTCCGGCGCTGGAATGCGCTCCAGTGCGTAGCGCGCCATGTGCGAAAGTTCTTTGTCGGTGAGTAGAGCCGCGAGCGTGGGCACAGCTGCTGCTGTTCCGATCGCCATCAAGTAGCGGCATAACATCTGCTTCGCATCGAGAGTACTCGCCGACTTTAGTGCGGCGACGACTTTGTCTTCTAGCTCTTTGCGCTTGGCTGCATCACCGTGTGTCGCGACAATCGCTTCATCGATGGGGCTAAGGACTTTGGGATCTTGACCCCAGTCATAGGTTTTCAGGGCTTCAAATGCTTGATCCAACATCGTGATATTCCTAAGTCTGAATGATTTTGTTTGGAGAGGGATTAGGAGCGAAGTCATCTCGAATTAAATCTGCCATGGTTCTCGACGTGCACGATCGAGATAGCGATTCGCCTCCTGATCATCAACAAACATCTGCGCCTTGGCGTCCCACTTGAGCGACCGCTGGAGCGTATACGCGATGATCCCCAAATGGCTCACCATCACGGAGTTGACAGCGTACTCAATGTCGCGGAAAGGACGTTCGCGAGTCTTTACGCATTCAATAAAGTCACCGTAGATACCGCCATTGCCTTTATAGGTGGGCACTGGCTTGGCCTCGCGTTTTTCGCCAGGCGTCCCTTCGACTGCTAAGTTATCTTTGCCTGGCTTGTTGTGGGTTAGCAGAATTCCGTTGGGATAGCGATACTCGAGGTGCTGCTTGCCGCCTTCATTGTGGAAGATCACTTCGGTGGGCTGCAAATCACGCACGTCGATCGCAAAAGTAGCGCCGCCAAAGTGATGTGCGCCCCAATCGGTCATGCCGCCGCCTGAGTAGTCTATGTAAGAGCGCCAGCTGTTGCCGCCGGTGGAGAAATTGCCCGAGCAACGGGCAGCGTTATACGGCGCCCAAGGAGCTGGGCCGAGCCACAAGTCCCAATCGATATCCTCTGGCGCGGTTTCCGCTGGCAAGTTGCAAACTTGAGAGAGTGGGCCGACGTTGACATTGATCGACTTGATCGGTCCCAGTTCGCCGCCCCAGCATTGTTTTACAATGCCTTGATAGTCCTCGAGTACACGCTGACTGCCGCCGGAAACGACTCGCGCGTAACGACGGGCGGCTTCGACCATCAATGGCCCTTCACGCAGCGTGCGCGTTTCTGGCTTCTGGCAATAAACGTCTTTGCCATTGCGACAAGCTTCGATCACCATGATCGCATGCCAATGATCAGGCGTGGCGACGTGAACGGCGTCGATATCCTCGCGGGCGAGCATTTCGCGGAAGTCGTTGTAAGCTTGGCAATCTTTGTTCTTATAACGGCCGTCGACCTTCCCCTTGGCAGCCTCTCGCACCCCTTTTCGAACGTCGCAGGTTGCAACGTATTGAACGTCGCCGCGTCCCAGAAAAGCATCTTGATCGCCGTTTCCCATATTACCGATGCCAATACCGCCCATCACGATTCGATCGCTGGCCGGTGCACGATCTTGATTGCCAAGGGCGGTCGAGGTAATGACATAAGGAATGGCGATGGCCGCCGTGCCGGACTTTAGAAAATCGCGACGAGTCGCAGTGCGAGGACTACGCATGGTGAGCGCTCTTGGAGAGGAGGGAAGAGTGTGTGACGAGGCCGCCAACGAGTCGGCAGCCTGTCTTGAAGGCGGGTGTGGGGTTCCTTGCTAGCTTGCCACGCCTTGCTTGTCAACTATTTGCGGTGAAACCGAGGGCGAGCTCGCTGTTACTTGCCGCCATCTCGCTTCGCCAATTCGCCCCAGGCATACCGATAAAGATTTTTCGAATCGACATACCGCCCGTCCGCAGAGGTCGACCCCAGCACCACCACAATTAGATCATGTTCGCCGCGTTTTCCCCGCGAGACGAGACACGCCCCCGCGCCATCCGTCGTCCCCGTCTTTACGCCACTAAATCCTTCCATCGTCAGAAGCTGGTTCGTATTTTTCCAGATGACATTCCGCGTATATCCCCCTTGGTTCACCAGCGCCGCAGCGTGCTGCCGAGTCGAGGTTACCTCGCGAAATAATTCTGACTGAGAAGCAACCCGCGCCAGCTTCGCCAAATCATGTGCCGAAGAGTGGTGCCCCGCCGCCGATAAGCCATGTGGATTCTTGAAGACCGTGTGCTCAAGGCCAATTTCCTTTGCGACGCGATTCATCTCGTCGACAAACAGCTCATGCGCCTGGGCGTCGCTGATTGTCGAAGTCTCCGCCTTAGAAAATCGCCGCCCAAAATGCTCCGCCATCGCCGTCGCCGCATCGTTGCCTGAAGGCAAGAGCAAGCCGTAAAGACACTCGCGCACGGAAAGCTGTTCGCCGGTTCGTAGATCGGCGGTCGAGCCCACCGTTGCATCCGTTCTCGCGCTCGCCGTCATCACTTCATCCAGCACCTTGGAGTCTTTCTCCGCCAAGCGCAGCACTAAGAGCGCCGTCATGATCTTGGTCGTGCTTGCATTCTCGAGTTCCTTGTCCGCTGCGCTTCCCCACAACAGTTCTCCACTCGATGCATCACAAATCGCAAATGCCTTCGCCGTAACCGCTGGCGGCCCCTCGATCGGCAGCGGCTCGCTCATCGGCAATTTCTCTCGATTAATCTCCGCCGGCTCTCCCACGGGAGCATCGGTCGTTACGAGCGTCCCCAGTGCCTTCCAAGTCTCGCTGCGAACTTCCCCCGTTGCTTCAAGTCCCTTCGATTTTTGAAACTCAACCACCGCACCACTGGTCGCCGCGCCGAATTCTCCATCGACTGAGATCGCCGCGCGTGGCGCAAGTCGCACATTCAGCGTTCTCTGCAAATCAGAAACTAGCGTACCACTCGCTCCCAGGCGCAGTTCCGTGCTTGAAGGGGCAGCATCGGCTCCCTGATAAGGATGAAAATGCCTAAACACGGCCTCGCCGATGCGCCCGCACAGAATATCGGCTGCATTCTCGTCACCTGAGCTTTGATCTTCGTTCTCACTCGTGAGTACAACGATGACGACCTTCGCCTGCGGCCCATACAAAATGCCCGCATCGGTTCGCACATCGCCGACATACCCCGTCTTATGCGCAAAGGGCACGCTCTTCTTGATGAACCGCGCAATCTTCGTGCGATCCTCACACCGTTTCAAATTCTCAATCGCCAACCTGCAATAAGCCTCATCGAGGATTTCTCGCTTCTCGATCATTTCCAACAGCCGCCCGACTTCCGCCGCAGTCGTCACGCCGAGACCATATTTCTTGCTACCTTCCAGATCGATCGAGGTATCGCGCCGATAGACCTTGGCATGTAGCACTGTGTGATTGAGTCCTAGTCGCTTCATCTCTTCCCGTGTCGCCGGCAAGCCAATCGCATCGACCACCAAGTTCGTGGCCGTGTTATCCGAATAAACCGTCATGAGCCGCACTGCATCTTGCAGCGTAATGACGGCGCCATCGGTAAAGTGATCCGTCAGAATGCCCGATCCCGGAACCTTATCTTCCTTCCGCACTGTCACCTTTGCCTCGAGATCAATCTTTCCTTCCTTGGCTTGCCGAAACGCCTCGACCATCACCGGCAATTTGATGAGACTTGCCGTCGGCATCGGCTCATCCGCCTGATGAGCGAATGACTCAACCGTCGTCAAATCTTTCACATAGATGGCCACCTTGCCTTTGTGCGCCTTAATTAGCGGCTCAAGTCGACCTTTTAAGTCCTCTCCCCGCACCGCAAAGGAGCAAGCTAGCCACGCCAATACGAAGTAAGCAATCACTCGTCGTTGCATCGCCTTAAACTCCTCATCTTGCATCGAAAAATCAGCTGCGGCACTACTTTACTTCTCGACAGCGCCCGTTGCGACTTGTAACCCGCAGACCTTGGACCGGTTTTCGTCGTTTTGCAATTGAGCTAGGCTTTATCTCTCGGGAGCGTCACTTTTTACGCGATTCTACACGACCCAAGGAATGCTCGATGTTGGCAGATCCAGCTCGCCCTATTGCTCAGAGCCTAATCGCCGCTGCTGCGACCATTTGCCTCTCGATCGCCTCCCCCGCTAGCGATAACTGGCCCCAATTCCGCGGCCCCACCGCCGATGGCCATTCCACCGCCAAGAATGTCCCCACTACCTGGAGTGACAAACAGAACATCGCCTGGAAAGTCGAACTCCCCGGCGCAGGCTGGTCATCCCCCATCATTAGCGACGGCAAGATCTATCTCACCTATTCGACAGGAGGCGACGCAAATCACGACCTGGGGCTTGGCGCTTGTTGTCTCAATGCCAAATCCGGTGACCTGCTCTGGAAGAAGATTTGCTTCACACACAAGACTGCCTCCCTCCCTGGAATCCATTCCAAAAACAGCCACGCCAGCCCGACTCCAACGCTTGATGGCAACCGCCTCTTCATCCACTTCGGCCACCTCGGCACTGCTTGCTTGACAACCAAAGGCGACATTACCTGGAAGAATGAAGAAATCAAATATTCGCCCGTCCACGGCAGCGGCGCATCGCCCATTCTCTACAAAGAAAAACTCCTCTTCAGTTGCGATGGCGCCTCCGAGCCTTTCGTCATCGCCCTCGACGCCAAAACCGGCAAGACCGCTTGGAAAACACTCCGCCAACAAGAGGCCAAAAAGCACTTCGCATTCGCAACCTCCTCGATCATCAGCGCCGATGGCAAAGACATGCTCATCTCTCCCGGCGCAGATTGTGTCATGGCGATCGAGCCTCAAACCGGCAAAGAAATCTGGCGAGTGAAATATGATGGTTATTCCATCATCCCCAAACCCAATTTCGCCAATGGCCTCATTTACCTCAGCACTTGCTACGACTCCCCCAAAGTTCTCGCCATCAAACCGAGCGGCAAAGGCGACCTCACCAATTCCAACATCGCCTGGGAGGTCGAAAAAGGCGCTCCCAACACGCCCTCAATGATCGCGCTCAATCAGCGTCTCTTCATGGTCTCCGATAATGGCATCATCACCTGTGTCGACGCACTCAACGGAAATCAAATCTGGCAAAAGCGTATCGGCGGCAATTTCTCCGCTTCCCCCTTCCTCGCCGAAGGCCGCATCTATTTCACTGACGAAAAAGGCCTAACCACCGTCATCGAAGCAGGCGACAAGTACACTGAAATCGCCAAAAATGATCTCAAAGAAGACACCCTCGCCACCGCCGCCGTTACCGATGGCGCCATTTACATTCGAGGCGAAACCCATCTCTACAAAATTGAATAGCCAATCGACAATCCGCGTCGCTTGGTCTTCGCGCCCCCATTTGAGGCGAAACACTTGAATAACGTCTTTCGGCTCGGCGAAAAAATCTCCCTCGTGCCGGTGATTCACGGGTCGGCTGATTTCGCGCTCGAAGTGCGGCGGATTCTGTTTGAGAATTTTTTCGATTGTCTCGCCGTGCCGCTGCCGATGTCGTTTCAAGCGGAAGTGGAAAGTGCGATCCACCATTTGCCACAACCTACTATGGTCACTCAAGGGCCATCGAAATTCTTGCCACGGCAATGGAACGCCGAACTGGAGAACGACGATGAGGAAGGGGAAGAGCCTGATCGACTATTGACCTATGTGCCAATCGATCCTTGCCAAGCGGTCATCATGGCCTTGCGGATGGCGATGGGGCAGAAGATTACGCGAGCATTTATTGATCTCGAAAGCGCCGACTTTCATCCATTATCTGGCGTTTACCCAGATCCGTACGCATTAAAAAAGACATCCTTAGACAAGTTTGCCGCCGCGTTACTTTCGTCCATTCCGCCTCCGACCGATGAGCTCAATGTGGCTCGAATTGCCCACATGGCGAGAGAGTTGAAGCGGCTTGAAACGAAGCATGAGAACATTTTGGCGATCTGCTCAATGGCGGAGTGGCCTTGGCTTCGTGATGCCTATCGCTCGCAGGCGCCAGAAATTGATCGCGGAGATGATGTTGCACTCGATGACCCTCAAACCTTTGTCATCGATTCGCGATCGCTGACTTTTGTGCTGGGTGAATTGCCCTACATCACTTCGCTACACGAACGGGCGCGGGAGCAGCTGCGCGACGATGAAGAGCTGGCGATTGATGGCGTTAAGGAACTGCTGCTGGAAGCTCGCGACAAGTACAAAACGGAGCTCAAAAGCCGGGCGCGAACGATTACGCCTCATCATCTAGCCAATTGTCTCAAATACATTCGCAATTTGTGCCTCATCAACCGGCGATTCACACCCGGTTTGTATACGATTGGCCTCGCGGCAAAGCAGATCGCGGGGGACAGCTATGCGATTGTCGTCATGGAGCTTGCCGCCCAGTACGAATTGACTCGGCCAACGGGACTGCCGACGATTCGCGTCGGCCTCGATCGCGGGCGCCTTCCCGATGGCGAGGTCGTGAACCTCGTTTCTCGCCTTCCCGGCCAAGTTATGTGCTGGAAGAAGTTAGAGCTCGTTCGCCGCCCACCGCGTGAGATGCGGAAGCGCTGGGAAAAACAATGGAACCCATTCCAGCAATGCAGCTGGCCGCCGGAAGATGAACAAATCGAGAGCTTTCGCACTCGCGTCTTTGATCGGGCGAAGGCAATTCTCAATGCCGACCTCGCGCGAAGTGAAAAATTTACGACCAGCGTGATGGACGGCATCGATATCCGCGAAACGCTGCGGAATTGCCATAGCGGCGAGATTCACGTCAAGGTGTTGCCGCCGAGCAAGGGGTTTCTCGATACGGCGGTGATGCTGCTTGATGTGCCTGCAGACCCGCGCGATTATCCTTGGCGGACGACTTGGTTCGCCGAACATCTGGAAGAATCTACGCTGGCGTTCTTTGCAACCGATTTTCGAGAGGAAATTGTTGGCCCGGGAATTGCGATGGGGACATATGGCGGGGCGATGATGATTTATCCGCCGGTCGCGATTCCTGATATTTGGAGCGATCGGCGGCTCGATTTCACCGAAACGCTCGAGGAGCGGCTCATCGCGGCGGCTTGCCTCTACAGCGAGTCACGGCACATTGCTCTGCTCAGCGCGGGCCCGCCGGGACTCGGCTGGAAAAGGCTGGCGAAGAAGTACAAAAAGCAACTCGTGCATGTTCCGCTATCGAAATTCAGCGACCAAACGGTGCAGCAACTTCGACAGGTTCACGTCCTGAACGGAAAACAAATTCGTAGTTACGCAGCTGACTTTATTCGCAAACCGTAGAATGTCTCCCGCGCCACATTGTCGACGTAGGGACAAATTGACCTCCCCATCAACAGTAAAGGCGCACAACCATGATTGAAAAACTCTCTTCCCTGCAGAAAGTACACATGAACCCCACCAAGAACGACCTCGCCGCCGACAAGCGAAAAAAAGTCATCGAGATCATCAATCAAAATCTCGTCGATCTAATCAATCTCCAAATGCAAACCAAACAGGCGCATTGGAACGTAAAAGGCCCCCACTTTATTGGCCTGCATGAGTTGTTCGATTCCGTCGCCGAAGCAGTCGAAACACTGGTCGACGAAGTCGCCGAACGCGCCGTTGCCCTGGGCGGACTGGTCGACGGAACAGTCGAAGGCGTCAGCAAAAAAACGACGCTCGATCCTTATCCCACCGACATCATCGACGGCAAAGATCATGTCGAAGCACTTTCTTCCGCCATTGCCGCCGCCGGCAAGAAAGCCCGCGCCGCGATTGATCAGACAGATGAACTGGGCGACGCCGATACGGCCGATCTCTTTACCCAAGTCTCGCGCGAGCTTGATAAGAAGCTCTGGTTCGTCGAAGCGCATTTGCAGGGCGGGCCATAACTGACCCGCAATCAGGCTGCTTTCGGCTTGTCAGCAGCGAGCAGAATGCCGGTGCAAAACAGTAGGGAAAAGGCTCCTACAACGAGCGGATGCATTGCGCCAAAATCGGGCAGTTGAATTTCGGATTCCTGCCCAGACGAAAGAGCGACCGTCGAGGTTGCCGGCTCGGCCATTTGTGAATCTGCCTCTTGGGACACAACGGCCGTCAAAGCAGGAAGATGAATCATCGGCAGCTTCAGCCAAGTCGATGCGCCCGCGCCGAGTCCCATGGGAAATGCGATGACGACGAAGTAGATAACAGCGCGCTTCTTCAGCATAATCCCTCCAGGCTGACAAATGGAGTATCGCGAACAGCGACCAGGTGCGAGTTCTAAGCACTTGGAAATCGGCGACGCGGCAATGGATGAGGCCCGTCGCTGCGATATTCGCGAGGTTCATGGTCCTTCTTCGCTGGTGGTGCGGTAGGAGTAAGCGGCTCCTCCTGCAGTAAGTCGTCGATCATGCCCTGGGTATCGTCGGAGATGCGTTCTAGTCGATGTACCCAAGTCGACTTGAGTTGCCCGGTCGTATCGAACAAATCGCGAGAGAGGCAGGACAAAATACTCGAAGCGATTCTCTTATTCAGGTCGGCACTAGGGCTCTCCTGTGTCAGCCCACTTGCAAAGGATGCCCGAATTGACCCCAGCACCAGTTGCCAGGCAAAGGTTGAGTTCGCGGCGCCTGAGCTAATGCCAAGTTCACGCTGAAAGTCGCCGACGCGCTCCATATCGAATGCCAAGTCCTTGACATCCACGAGCCCGGAGATGCGGCTCAGCAGCAGGTCGGTCCATCGTTCACAGCGACGGCGAAGGCGATTGAGTGTCACCGCTTCTTCAAGTGCCGTATAGTTATGGTTGACAAGTAATTGCAGCGCGCGATTGCGGGCTTCCAAGTGGCCAATGAAAATGCTTCGGCATACCGGCGCGAGTTCCGAACGCATGCGATGCTGATCATGCGCCGCCGCAACCGCGGTCCAAACACGAGTGAGAACTTCACTCACCAGAATCTCTTCAATGAGCGGCATCCGAGCCGGTTTCTTGCGTTGCAAGATGGTGGGCGTCGAAGAGATTTTCGCGGTGGAAAGGCTCTTGAGAGCACTCGACCATCGATCGAGCCGACAGCGCGAGGCGGCCCAATAAGTCTCAATTTGCTCCATCGCAATCGGACCGGAAAACGCCACGAAGGAAGGTGCATGATCGGCGACCCAACAACTCGTCTCGACCAGTTCGCGTACATGCATGGCGTTAACCACCTTGGAGAAAGCGAGCAGAGAGTCGCAAAGCAATGCGACGAGACCCACTCCAAGGCAAGCGAGGCGCCAACAACTTGACGGTCCTTGAGCCAGCAACCTAAGTCATGCTGTTTCAAGTAGTTAAGACCACGCAAACAATCGACGGCGCAATTCACAAGACGCGAGATGATGCCTTTTGGCAACATCAAATCGGGCTCAACGGTGAACTTGCAGGACGTGAGGTAAACGATCAACACTCACCAAGCCCGCTCCAACCCGCCCTTCGAATTCGTCTTAAACGGCAACCAAGCCAAGCAAACGCGATCGATTGTCATGTCGGTCTTCTTCGGTTTCAGCTCGACCGTCTCCAGCACGAGCGCATCGGCCTTTGAAGCCTCTTCGATCTTCTGAATCTCGGCTTCAAGTTCAGCAATGAGGTTATTCTTCCGCTCGACAAGCACTTCCACCGATTCAGCCGCCTGCGAAATCTGCCCTCTATCCCGCATCGCCTTACTCGCAGACCGCGCCGCCGTCGCCGCCTTCGAGAGATTGGCCTGACTCGCCATTTTTCGCCCAAGCAGCGCCCCAAACACTGCGGTCCCGGCGCTCAACATCGTCCCAAACGCCGACTGACTTGCCTCGGCCTTCTCACGCTCAACTTTCTCTTCCGCGCGGCGAATCTGATCGCCTAGAGTTTGCAACTTCGCGGCATATTTCCCTTTGATCTTCTCCACTGCCGCATCGCGCACCTCTCGCAAACCATGCGCGAGCCGCGCCCGAAATGCCGCCTCCGTTTCCTCTGACTGCGAGGCCTCTTTCGTGTCGGGGTAAGTCCACAGCGTCAACTTTCGTTCGCGATAGAGATAGTTTTTCAGCGCTGTACCAAAACTCGCGTAGCTCTTGACCTTCATCAACTCCGCAGGCAGCGAACCAAACGTTGCCGTCTCACTTCCGCGACTCGCCAGTTCAAAACTATCCGCCTCCAGTTCTTCCGCCTCACTCCACAACTCCATCGGCAGCGCCTCATCAATTGGTTGTAACAGCGTTACGGTCTGCCAATAGTCGATCCCCTTTCTTGCATCGCCAAAATGAATCTTGGCAACACCGAGGATCGACGGCTGATAAAAGGCCCCCGCCACATCACAGGCCAAATAAGTCTCCGGCACATCCGGGGCAAGCACCGGCCGTGCGCCACCATTGCCCGCCGGAGTTGGAGCAGCAGCTATGGTCGCACTTGGCTTCTGCGATTCACCAGGAGCTGCGGCAGCATTCGTCGGCGCAATCCGCGCCGCCTTCTTCTCCTTCATCAAAATCTCAATCTGCTGCCGCGTAATCGGCCCCCGCAGAAACGACAGCGCGAACCGCGATTGAAACACCACCGGCTCATCTTCATGTACGTTGTTCATCAAAAACACACGGGCGCCTAAACCCGCCAGCGTCTGCTCCATCTTGCCGCGATCAAACTTCGCGCCGGCACTGGCCGCCGCGCCTTCGAGCCCTTCAAGCACACGCATCTTGTCGCGCTCGGTTTGTAGTCGCCCCAAGAACCAGGTGCCGCAGTTGGATAGTCCCTTGTAATCGAGGTCGACCGGGTTCTGCGTGGCAAGCACAATGCCGAGCCCAAACGCCCGTGCCTGTTTAAGCAGCGTGAGCATCGGTAACTTCGATGGCGGATTGGCCGTCGGCGGGAAATAACCGAAGACCTCGTCCATATATAGAAGCGCCCGCAGGCTGGTGGTGCCTGATTGCGATCGCACCCAAGTCAAAATTTCATTTAGCAGCAGCGTGATAAAGAACATCCGCTCGTTGTCGCCCAAATGCGCGACGGAGATGATCGAGATTTTTGGCTTCCCCTGCGCGGTATGGAGCAGCGCATTCACGTCGAGAGCCTCGCCCTCTCGCCACGCACTAAATCCTGGTGACGCCAACAGCGCATTGAGTTGCATCGCCAGCGCCGTGCGATCCTTTGGCGGAAAAAACGTATCGAGATCGATCACTCCGAGCGTCGTGAATGGTGGCTGCTGAACCTGGCGAATGAGCGACGCCAAGTCCATGTCCTTCCCCTCGCGCCATGCCTTGTCGAGCAAGTTGCAGAGCATAATATGCTCGCGGCTATTCACCGGATCCGCATCAATGCCAAGCAGCCCCAGAAGCCCACTCGCATCAGCCATCACCCGATCGCGCATCGCCTCATTGTTTTCTCGAATGGCGGGCGGCGGCGCGGCGAACGATCGCAAAATCGTCAGCCCAATCCCCGCATTACTCGCAGGCGTATAAATCACCACCTCCGCCGACTGCCGAAATTTCTCAATCCGCTCGCCACTCTGCCCCCAATCCTCCAGCCCCTTCTTCCAAGTCGCCGCCGTCTTCGCAGCCAGTTCATCAACCGTAATCCCCTGCCGCGCCGCCTCAGCCTCTTCGATCCACGGTTTGAAATCCTCCGGCCGCAGCTGCGGAAACGTGAGCAGCAAATTGCCCAGATCTCCCTTGGGATCAATCGCAATCACCGGAATCCCATCAATCGCCGCCTCCTCGAGCAGCGAAAGACAGAGCCCCGTCTTGCCGCTCCCCGTCATGCCAACGCAAACCGCGTGCGTCGTCAAATCTTTCGAATCGTAAAGCAGCAAATCATCGGTCACTTTCCCCTTCGCCAGGTCATATTGCTTGCCGAGATAAAAGAGGCCGAGTTTTTCGTAG
The DNA here is from genome assembly GCA_046595915.1 of Pirellulaceae bacterium. GTDB lineage: Bacteria > Planctomycetota > Planctomycetia > Pirellulales > Pirellulaceae > JBKJSI01. The sequence continues at coordinate 1,712 of JBKJSI010000209.1, read as the reverse complement.
TCGGTGGTCATGGAGAGATTGCTTCTGCGATGTGAATTGAATTTGAGCGAATAAACTCCGGTCGCTAACGCTCGCGGCTCCAAGACACTTGAGCCCTGAGCGTCAGCGACGGGAGTTTCTCGATTCTCGTCGATATGTGAAGCATGGTATCATTGCCCAAATCAAACCAGCAATCGGACCACTTCCCATGCAACTCGCACGAGCCATTCCCATGAAAGCTGCACCAATCGCATCGACTGGCCGCCCGCTAAGCATGATCGTTCGCATTGTTCTTGGCCTCGCCTTCCTCGCCCTCGCCGCTTGGATGGCTTATCAGCAAAATCAAGGCTCGACGGTAAGCCGACAAGAAAAATCGCCTACGCAGGACACCGGCGCCAAAACAATTCAAAAAGCGCCTCAGAAAATAGAAAAGAAAGAAACGCCTGCGACTCCACAAAAGAGTCCAGCGCCAAAACATAAGACACAGTCCAACCCGCTGATCATGAAAGGACTCACCCTTAAAGACCAAGATGGCGCTGTCGTTTTCAAGGGCGAAATTGACCTGACGCCAACGCTCAAACGCATTCAAAAAGGAGAGAGCTTCCCGCATCGCAACGACGGTGCTGCCTTCGGCAATCGCGAGCGCCGCCTGCCACAAAAACCGCCCGGCTATTACACCGAATACGTCGTCCCCACGCCCGATGTCCGCGGTCCCGGCCCCCAGCGGCTCGTGATCGGTGAAAGCGGCGAAGTCTATTACACCTCCGACCATTACCGCACCTTCAAACGCATCCCCGTCCCCAAAGAATTCCTTCCCGACGGTGATTCCAGTAAGGATTCCTCCGCGAAATCCAGCGGAAAAACTAGCGAAAAAGACGAGTAAAAATATTTAGAAAATAGTGCGCCAAATGGCGCCACCTTCCTGCAAAGATGATTGTGTGAATTCCACACAACTCTTTCAGAAGGTGATTTATGGTTCGCTTAACGCAAGAACTCCTCCGCCCCGGCGCCTATCGCCTCCCCAGCGGGCGCACCGGCCAGCTGACCCGCGAAAATCTGCTCCATGTCGCCACCGCGACGAAATCGCTCCTCGAGGCCGGCTATGAAATCCCCGTCCTCAAAAAGCACGCCGCCAAGGGAGCCCCGCACGGCGGCCCTCGCAAAGCTAATCTCGATTCCGATCATATCGACGCCCAGCGAGTCGGCCGTGTCGCTGAGCTGAATCTGCATGACGATGGCTCACTCCATCAAGTCCTCGAAATCGACGACGAAGACTCCGCCCGCGATTTTCAGTCTGGCGCAGTCCAGCACACTTCCGCCGAACTCCGTCCGGCCTGGACCGATGAAGAAGGCCAAGAACATGGCCCGATCGTCGCCCACGTCGCACTCACAACAGCTCCGCGACACACCACGCAGCCGCCCGCCGAGCTGCTGAGCGAAGCCGTTCAATTCTCCCTCTCCGAAATTGAGTGCCTCGCCAGCGAAGAGTCACTCAAGCCCCACCGCGCGAAAATCGAAGCCGCCAACATTCCGCCCGGAATGCGTAAGCGACTACTCGACGCCATCTCCGCGCGTCAATTCAGCACCGAAGTCGACGACCCGACACTCGCTCTCAATGACGTGCTGAGCATCCTCGAAACGAGCCTTCCCCAGCAGTGGCGGCAAACGTTCAATGCCTCGCCCGCAGCTCACAGCGAGGGCGAAGCCTTCTTCAGCGCCGCATCACTATCCGA